>PYCK01000246.1 GCA_009649835.1 Candidatus Methanocomedens sp.
GTTATGGAACGAAGTTACAAAATCCTCACCTGCTTGCACATSACACACTATACATGTTCCAGCACCATCATATTCCTGAATAGTGTTATGCATCCCCGCAGCAGCAGCAGTTGATACTGTTGATGCGATCAGCAGACAGAATAATAGAACAACCAAGACTCCGGTAGATCCCAGGATCTTGTGTCGAATGGTTTTTTTCCTGACATTCATTTATTTATTTCACCATTTGTTTATTAGCTATGATTATTTTTTCATTGTGCGTTTCATTCATTTTACAGCAAGCCCGTCTTATCCGTTGGTCTTGGTRTTTTCACAACCAGAAACCGGAATATTGAATCGCTTTCATTAAGCAGACGGTGCSRAATTCGCGCCGGACTCTTCATTGTTATTCTCCTCTGACAACCGAGTCCCTTACATTTGATCAAGCACCTCTTTTAGGAACCTGCCCTCGCCGACGTTCGCAATCACATTCCCGAGCCTCTCACGACCAGGTTTTGTCCTATACTTTACAAACGTGCCTGCAACGGCATCGATCAGTTCTGGAATCTCTTCTGTTGTGCAGAACGACTTTAAGAGTATCCCATCTGAAGGTCTTCGTGCATCGTTTGCGCCGATCCACATCGTGTATCCGCGCTCCTTCTCGATAGCAGCCTCCTTTGGACAACCCCGGATGCACCATCCACAGGATATGCACTTGTCCTTGTCGATCACAGCATTTCCGTGAACGATCGAGATCGCATCGACCCTGCAGAGTTCGGCACAACGCCCGCAACCATTACATTTCTCAGTATCGATCTCAGGACGTACCTGCCCGATAAGACCTATGTCGTGACGTTTGGCTCGCACACAGTCATTACCACAGCCCGCAATACCGATCTTCATCTTATGCGGCGTCAATTTCTGCGCAAACGCCATCGTGAGTTCTCCTGAGAGTTTCTTTGTCTCGACAAGCCCTTCTGTACAGTAGTCCATCCCAACGCATGATGAGACATAACCCATCCCAATCGTTGTAAGTCCACTYGCATATATCTCGCTCATCAGTTTGTCCACATTTGTGCCTGGAACACCCTGTATCTCGACGCTCTGCCGTGTTGTAATCTCAAACGTCCCATCGCCGTACTTATTAGCAAGTTCAGCAGCTTTCGCGAGCTGATCTGCACCTATTAGTCCAGAATTAGTCTTTATCTTGACAAAGAACGTGCCCTTGGTCTCACCCATGACGCCGGGGTAGTCGGATGCCCAGTAGAACTTGACCTTCTTTCCTTCACCGAGCCGCCGTGCGAGTTCCCATTTGAACCGCTGCATCTTTAAGCCCGCAAACTCCTCTATCCTGTGAAGATCGATATCCGGCTTTGTCTCGATGTATCCAGCTTCCTCTGCTGCTTTGATTAGATCTACGCCTTTTTGCGTCCTTCCCATGAGCGTCGTCCAGCCCTTGCCAGAGCCCATGTATCCTGCCGAGATGTCAGAGAGTTTTGAGACTGCATCCCTGCATATCACGCAGCCGTCCTGAACACAGCCCGCATTCCAGAGATCATTAAGATCGAAACCGTGTTCGCCTTCATCGGTCGTCACAACCAGTTCGTCGAGATGTATGACGGCTCTTCCGACCTTGTCGATGTCCACACCCTTCTCTTGCATAAACACTGCCAGCTTGTCGTAGTTAAAGTTCTCAGTGCAGAACAAGCCGATGACATAAGCGATGTTCGGAACCTTGATYCTCTCGCCATTCTCGCCGACCTCAAAGCCGTGCGCCATCATGCCCGGGAAGAACTGGGTCTTCCGAACCCCGTAGACGTGGCAGGGCAGCCCGATAACAGCGGCATTYGTTATATCGCCTGCGTCCTTGATCGCGGAGAGCACAGGAATCGAGGAGTATCTCGAGCCGGCGGTGTCAAGCAGTTCTTCCTTTGACCTGACAACGCGTGAACTCGGTTTGCCTGCATCACCGGTTGCGATCACGCCATCGATCAGMCCCTCGTTCATACAGTATGTCATAAGAGCGGTCACGGCGCCGCCATCCTGTCCTGCTTCCTGAATCGCCGGATCGGTCGCACGMGCAGCCACGATCGTCTCATACTGTCCAAGCAGCGATGGCGGTTTTGCTTTAAAGCCAAAGATGTTTGGACCAATCTTTGAAGCAAACGTCACCACGCGCTGGCAGACATCCTTACATGCGCCCTGTCCATTTCTCGGACACTCTTCCTTCAATGCGGGACCATCCGCTTTGAACTCGATTCTGTCGTTCGGACAGACTGCGGCACATGCGCCGCAGAATGTGCACAAGCCTGTATCGACGACCTCGTTTCGCAGGAACCATTTATATTCTTCATTTGTCATGATGTTCACCTTCCTTGTATGATGATGTTACATCTATTATTCACAGTCATATAAATATATTTCGTAATTCTGTAACGAATATCGTCACACAATGTTTATATACTGCCAAGGTATAGTGGTACTCATGGGAGACGGTGAAATCCAATGCTGGAGAAAGGAGAGCTGTGCGGACTTGCTCAATACGCTGCCTATCGATGATCTTGACTTGAAGATCATTAATCTACTCAGCGAGAATGCAAGAATGAGCAATGTTGACATCGCAAACGAAATAGGCGTGAGTGAGGGAACTGTCAGGCGACGAATCAATGAAATGGTTAAAAAAGGAATCATAGAAGGATTTATTCTACTTCTCAATTGTAATGAGGCAGAAAAATGCGTCAAGGTATTTGTAAATCTGGAAGTGGACGATATACACATGCAAAATGTTGTAGAGCAGATCAAGAGCCAAGATCATATCATAGCTATGTACCGCACAAATTCAAGGTTCAACGTCCTATGCGAGGCGATGTTCCAGTCCGTCATTGAATTACAGGACTTTATCGACAAATATCTCACGATGGACGGAATTGTTGACTCTGACGTGAAAATGATAATCGGATCATACAAAAAGTGCCTRTGGACAGGGATATGACATACGTACTCTTGAGTGTCTGTGTATAGCACAGAATCACGAGTCGTTCACGTAAACACGCCTTGATGAATTGAATGAGATCCTTTT
>PYCK01000001.1 GCA_009649835.1 Candidatus Methanocomedens sp.
GCTAGCCTAATATAAGCATTAGGGGGTTGGACATGTATGCAGCCCTGCGGGCTCCATACGTGGACTGGAGGTTGTTAGCAATATTGTAGCAATAGGGGGCCGGACATGTATGCAACTCTGCGGGCCCCATGCGTGGACAAGAATATAATGTGAATTTTAATCCAGAATTTGCCTATCGCAGGCCTTTCATCTTGTTTTCTACTTCAGTACCTGTTTCTGTTAGTGAAAAATATCCATCTTTTTCTTCTACAAGGCCCTTTTCCAGAAGTTCTTCCAGTATCTTTCCAGAGGTCAGGGGTATCATCCGGGCACGTTTGGCTATCAATTCCCTATCAAGGGCACCATGGTGGCCCAGGATGCCCAGTATCCTGTCGCGCTTATCATTGCTTGAAACAAAACCTATCAATTCATCCATGCTATCACACTAGGATATTAGTCTGCCACATGGATAAGTTTATTGTATCCAGATACTATAATGGATGCTGGCAGGCTAGCCCGGGTAGTTAGGCGTTACCTATGACCCGAAATCGCCGATATGCGGGGGGCGAAGCCGTCGGAAGATGTTATCAATTACCTCTTCAACCCACGGACTTGACTGAGAAGCTCCGTCCTATGGGGATAACGTTGATATGGAAGCTTTCCTGAAGGCATGTTTCCATGACTTAATTGAGGGAATCGGTCCAGGCCCGGAAGGGAGCAGACTTACCTTGAACAATTATCGCTCATGGGGTAGCGGGGTGGAGGATAGACTGTGGACCATTGGAGGGTATGCGATGCAACGACCATTCGGCGTGCTTGCCACTCTATTTATGCTAAGAACTAAAAAGAGAAAAGTCTTAAATATTGATGATACAATGTAGATGCCGCTTGACGAGATAGCCAAGCCTGGTATGGCGCAGGATTGCTAATCCTGTGGTCGTTCCGACCTCGGGGGTTCGAGTCCCCCTCTCGTCGTTTATCAAATAAGTAAATTTTCAAGTCTGGTTATTCATTGACCAGTCGTATGATATTGCCTTTTCCCTTTTTTATCTTGATGATCTTTCCATCTTCTTTCATCTTTGATAGAACAATACTGATCTTAGATTTAGAAAGGCCGCTCAGTTTTACGATTTCGGATTGATACATCTGTCCACCGGATCTGATGAGGATTTGTTCAATCATTTCTTCATCCTCCGGGACTTCTGTAGCCGTTGGACTGAGTATCGGATATGCATTATTCTTTGTACCGGATATCGAAGATTTCTTATGTTTGAATAATATCACAGATGCAGCGGCAGCCAGAATAACCAATGCCGGTACCAATACCCATATTCCCGTATCGGTTTTTTCGCGTGAGAGCACAAGAGCAGGCTCACCTTTATTAAAACTGCGGGCTATTGTGCCTTCCCACATCAATCTGTTCCCATCATGCCGATCATAATTTGGAGACACACTTGCAACCTCATGGTTTTCAGGAATTTCAATGATTAGTACATTGTCAGAAGAAAGTATCATCCCTTCTGAGAAAACGTCTCCTATGAGAATCTTATTAGAATCCGTATGTGAAAAATTCGTCCACTCAAAGCTGAAACGAACAATGCCAAATGCACCTGATAAAGTATTTAATGTGTCATAAGAAAGATTGTAATTTTCAGCATTCATTGAGCGATTAGAGGACAATTCAGCCAAAATAATAAACCACTCAATCCTTCCCCTGAACTCTTCAATATCATACTGGTATTGTTCTGTACTCTCCCCACTTTGTATGTATTCCTCCCATTCATTAATTTCATCCTGGTTGGCAAGTGGTAGATATTCTTCCATGGTCCATAGAGCATTTCCATTTTCATGAACATCTATGGTGATAACTGATTGGGCTGTGACTGTATGTATCAAAAAAATTAAATGAAGAAAGAAAAGTCCCACTCGTTTCATCTATTCACCTCTTAACGGCAATGGATTTAAGATTTACTACTTGCCAATCGAGTGGTCCTAATCTTTCAATTTCCCACTTTTTTTAATCGTGATTTCGTTCAGACTTTTTTATTGCCTTTAACCTTGATCTTTTGTTTTTTATCATCGGTCTCTGAATCATCATCGGTCTCTGAATCATCATGCTTCTCTTTAGCATCATGCTTCTCTTTAGCATCATGCTTCTCTTTAGCATCATGCTTCTCTTTAGCATCATCTTTCTCTGTAGCATCATCGGTCTGTGAAGCATCATCGGTCTCTGTAGCATTAAACAATTCAATACTGTGTTTTTCATTCTTCATTTCAGATTTTGCAATCTTGGCATATCCTTGCGCCATTTTCTGGTTAGACTTTGCGTCCATCTGGGCTTGCTGCTGTGCGGCAACATATTCCTCTTTTGATATTTTACCAGACTTATAGTCATTGAGCAGAGCTGCATGCGTGCTTTGTCGTTTGTCTATCTCCTCGTGAAGCAGATTCACTTTTTGGGCCAGATATTCTTTACCTTTATCACCCAAACTAAGCACCTTTCGCTTTTCCATCCGGATCTTAACATCATCACCGGCATTCCTAAGAGCATCATCAATGATACCAAAAATGTTGTGACCGCCACTGTAATCCCCTATCTCATACACATTTACATACCATGTGAATTTCACCTGCGAGTTGTTATAACTTCCATTGACGATTACCTTGTGTGGCGACCCAATACTCTCAATATCCCACGTATGATCATATGAGTAGGTATTGCCGCTTACTTTTCCGTAGTCCGTATTTACAACTCCGGTCAAGTTAATAACGGTCCAGCTAATATTTTCCAACGACTCGGCAGTTGTTATGGAATATGTGATTGTCTCGCTTATGGTGTCGTTTACATAAACATAGTCAACAACCTGAGGAGACGAGAAAAGGATAATGTCGTTTTCCCTGTATCTATGCTGTTCCAGAACAGTAACCTTCCAGGTAATTGTATCGCTACCATTGGAATTTGTGGCAGTAACACTTACGTTTTTAATCCCTGGATCTTCCCAATAAGTAGTGAAGTTATCGTAATTGTTATCCTCCACATCAACATTATCTTTAGACCAGTTCCATGTATCTATGCCCTGGTTGGCAGTAACATCGAACTTGATAGTTTCATTGATGTAAATTGTAATATCCTGAGTATCATTATTGGTCTTGTCGTTGTACCACGTATCTATTACAGGATTTGAGGCACTAACCGGTATTATCAGCATTGCTATAAAAAGTAATAAAGCCACAAATTTCAATTAATCTTCACCAGCAAGACTACATGCATGCTATAAATATAAACATGCCGGGAGTTTATTCAAGTTTATTTGTGTTTTTATTGTTTATTATAG
>PYCK01000009.1 GCA_009649835.1 Candidatus Methanocomedens sp.
GATCGATCAATTGGGGAGGGGGCAGCGGATAACATTGCATGGATAATAACGGATTCATCACCAGATAAATACTGGGTGTTGAGAAACGGGATTCACGTAGTAAATCCCACTTCTTACAGCAGTGGAGTGGAGATCAAGGTTTCAATCGATACCACTGCGTTAGGTTTGTGGAACTATACCATTTATGCTAACGATAATACTGGCAGTGTATCAAGTGATCAGGTTAATATTACAGTTCAGGATACTTCATCACCAGTTATCAACAATCCTTCTGATCGATCAATTGGGGAGGGGGCAGCGGATAACATTGCATGGATAATAACGGATTCATCACCAGATAAATACTGGGTATTGAGAAACGGGATTCAGGTAGTAGATCCCACTTCTTACAATAGTGGAGAGGATATCATTGTTTCAATTGAGACCACTACGTTGGGGTTGTGGAACTATACCATCTTTGCCAGCGATTCTACTGGAAATGTTGCAAGTAATCAGGTTAATATCATAGTTAAGGATAATGTTCCACCTGCTCCAATCACAAACTTAACAGCAGTAGATACATCTAATGACAACGGCGGAAGCATTACATTAGCCTGGACAACAAGCACTGAATTAGATTTTGCATATTATAGAATCTATCGAAATACTACAGATTTTGATAATGTTTCTGGAATGAATTCGATCCATTCAATCAATCTAAAATCTACGAAATCATGGAAAGATAGCAATGCGCAAACTGGAATTATATATTATTATGCCATTACGTCCAATGATAGTGAAGGTAATGAGAATAAAACCGTAGAAACCGCATATGCCAAGTCTGTAGACAACATATTAAATGGTGGTAGCAGTAGCGGCGGAGGAAGCGGAGGCGGCGGTGGGACCTCAGGTGAAGCCTTTGCGAACATAGTATGCACAGAGACAGACCGCCAGTTTGTAGGTAAGGACCTGAATGTAAAATACAACTTTAAGCTTAAAGGCAACTACGTTCAACACATCCAGTTCACAGGCCTGACAGGTGCTGGAAAAGTAGCTGCAAAAGTAGAGATACTTAACCATACCTCTACAATTGTTAAAAAAGACGCACCCAACATAGTATTCAAGAACCTGAATGTCTGGATTGGCAACATGGGCTATTTCTCCAACAACAACATAAAAGATCCAACCATCACGTTCATAGTAGATCGATCATGGGTCCGCGACAATGACATCATCCTGAACACAATCAGTTTTTACAGCTACAACGACCGCACACGTATATGGGAAAAGATGTCTACCCAGAAAATTGGTGAAGACTCCACCAGCTATCTGTTCAAAGCCAGCCTACCCATTAGAGGAAGCCTGGGACCCATGGCGATATCAGGAAGGGAAGTAATAATTATCCCCACCAGCGAACCCACAGCAGACCCGGGTGGACTTGGCATGATAACTACCCCCACCCAGAGTAATACAGAGCAGAACAGCCCTGAAATAACACCGACCACCATACCAGTCACATGGACAGGAACATGGATGGCAAAGGTACCCGGATTCCAGTTATTGGCAGCATTGATTCCTTTGATAACATTATACTTTATTAGCAGGAGGCGGGATTAGATGTCTGAGGCTAATGCCGGGTTAGATGAGATCATGGCAAATCCGTCATTCAGAAAAGCGCTGCACATAATTGGAACTGTCGCTTCTGGTTATATTCTATTAATGTTGACCTTATTCATTCTTGATACCACCCATCTGGGAACCGCATGGCTTGAGACAAACCAGGACACCGGTTTTTTTATCATAATCCTGGTACTTATTTCTCTACTTTTTTTAATGGATCATGCCATCAGTTACGCACGCCGCTATTATGGTGAAGAAAAGAATTCAATTATCGATGTTGGACTAACAGTTGCCATATCAAATATTGAAAAATATGAAAGTAAATCACCTGAAACATTTAAACCACTGATACAAAAGATATTGACATTATCATCCACGAAAGAAAAGAAACCGCCTGAAATAGTAGAGCCAGTAAAACAAAAACCCGTTGAAATACAAGCACCCACTAAAACAGTCTCATCCACTGATCAACAACCAATTCCAGCATCAATAAAAGTCGAATCCAATAAACCTTCTTCATTGGAAGATATGATTCAATCCAAAGAACCCTCTGAACCAAAACCTGGGATTAATGACGATTCAAATGTAATATTTTCAGACACAGTCCCAATTTTAGTGATGAAGGGGAAAAGGATAATCAAAGCCTTTGAAGCAAATCATAGTATCACTGTCATAGACTTTAAATCAAAGGTCACACAAAAAAATGTAAAGCTCACTGTTGAATCCTTAAATGCCCCATCCCAGGAGGCAAAACCCATCAAAAATGAGTTGGTATATGAATACAATAATATCCATATCAACCTTGAGAATGAATATATTGAGAAAGCCGTAGTTAGATTCAAAGTAAGGCGGGATTGGATCCTCAAGAATAATATCAACATAATGCAGTTACAACAGTACATTCATGACGATTGGACCGTTTTGCCTACCGAGGTAATTGGTCAGGATGCAAGGTACCTGTTTTTTGAAGTATATGCTCCGTCATTCTCTCTTCCCTTTGCTATTGTGGGAATCTGAACAGGTCACTGATATTGTTGAAAATATTTTGCAGGGTATCAGTGGGGTCTATCCCTGTCACGTTCACTATCACTATAACCCCTATGATCGTACCCAGCACGCTTCCCAGATTTGCAAGTGCAGCCACCAAAAGCACGCGGAACAACCTATTATCAAGCATGTCATGAACGGTTTCAGCATCCATTATCGACCTGAAATCGTCTGTGGTGGGTGTACGCTGTTTTGCTTCCATCAGTCCGGCAAACCAACCCGCAGCCATCATAGGGTTGAGGGATGTGAGCCATGCCACCAGAAAAGCTGTAGCAATGGATTTGGGGTGACCCCTGGCCAGGGCAGCACCGGCAGCGCTTAAGACGCCGTTGATAATAAACCAGTAACCCATAGCTACCAATAGCATATAAGGAGATATGGCACCTTTTATTATGCCGAGAATGACTAAAAGGAATGTGGCAAAGGCAAGGGCAACAAAGGTCAGCCCTAATACCTTTGTGATGCTGAATCTCTTTTTAGGTACATCTAGCAGTTGTTCCAGTGGTGGTAAGGTATCAGGATGTTCAAGATATCTTTTTATACCTTCCCTGTGCCCTGCACCCACTACTGCCACCACACGGCTGGACTTTGCAGCATTCAGTAAGTTTGCTGAAATATATGCATCTCTTTCATCTATAAATACCCTGGCAGCCGAGGGTGCAAACTTCCGTAATTCCTCGATCAGCTGGGTTACAACATCTTCTTCGGTAACAGATTCAATATCGAGTTCTTCACCCTTGAACCCCAGGGCTGCAGTAAGCATAGCCCCGGTCATCTTGAGTTTTTCCCAGATGCTCATGCTGTGCCAGAACCGCTGAAGTGTTATCTGGATATCCCTGTCCACAAGTACGATACGTGCGCCCGTGGATTCGGCTTTCTTTATGGCCTGCAGCATTTCGGCCCCGGGGTCGACGCCCAGATCATCACCGATCTTCTTCTGGACATATGCCATAAGCCAGTGAACCAGGAAATAATATGGTTTCCCGCCGCTGAGAATATCCTTAGCTGATATCTTTTTAGTTTCTACCTTTTCAGTCAGCGCCTGGTACCGGGCAGGACATAGTTCAACAGCCACTACATCAGGACGCTCACGGTCTATGGTTTCCTCTACCTCTGCCACGCTTTTATCAGATACATGGGCCGTGCCTACTATGATTATATTTTCTGCCGGGTTGTCAGAAACAGGTCTGTCAACGGTATCAGAAGATATGTTGATAGAGTAATTGATAGTGTAATCATTTTCGTCTTGATTCATTACTTCACCGATAATATCAGGATTCCTACTAGAATATAAGGAAGATATTAATTATACTGCAGATACATATACTTTCCATCGTTTAAGTTGAATCTCTATCGCTTGTTAGATTTATCTGGCTAAAAGTGGTTTATACATCCACATATATTAAAAAAGTATATATCTCGTTAAGTTTAACACATACCAAAAGAGGGATAATCATGCGCGCGGAAATATCTACATTGTTCGGATTAAACGTTTACACTGATAAAGGCGTTTATATTGGTAAAGTCAATGATGTCATCCTCGATCCCAATGAATCCAAGATAACGGGATTGGCAGTGAGAAAAATAAATGATAAGTTGTTCAATGTTGAAGGCAATAAGGGCATAATCCTGCCTTACCGCTGGGTAATTGCAGTAGCTGATGTTATTCTTATAAAACAGATGGTTCACAGGTTAAAGAAGTCCGAAGAGGAAGAAGAAGAATCTGATTAATGCTTTTTAATGCCAGGATGAAGGACTGTGAGATTTTCTCGCAACTAAAGGTTCCGGACACGGCTATTGTAAGAGTCGATGGGAGAAGGTTTGGAAAGGTCCTTCGCAAATTACAGTTCAGTAAGCCATTTGATATTCGTTTCGCTAATGGAATGGTTGAATCCATTGAACTCTTTTTTAGTAAAAGTGGGATCAATCCCGTGTTAGCATATTTATTTTCTGATGAGGTCAGCCTGCTTTTTATAGGGGACCTGCCGTTCAATGGCAGGCTGGAGAAGATCGATTCTGTTATTCCCAGCTTTATTTCTTCAGCACTTGCTTTGAACCTGGGCAGTCCAGATCCTATGTCTTTTGACTCAAGGGTTTGCGTAATAGATTCCAAAGATATAATTGAGTACCTGACCTGGCGTCAGGAGGAATGCTGGCGCAACCTGGTGAGTTCATATGCTTTTTACCTTTTAAGGGATGATGGTTTTTCAGCTAAACAGGCCGCAGAAAGGTTGAAAGGCCTGAAATCCGATGACTTGCATGAACTTGCCTGGGGTTATGGTATAAACTTATCAGAAACTCCTGCATGGCAGCGCAGAGGTATATTGGTCTATAAACAGAAGTTTGAAAAGGATGGTCAAAATCCGTTAACAGGAGAAAAAACAAAGGCCATGAGAACCCGGATAGTCAAGGATTGGGAGCCTCCTATATTCAAGACAGAAGAAGGGGCCCGGATGATAGAGAGTATCCTCTAATTTATCGTTTGCGCATGGATTGCACAATTTGCATTATATGAATGTTACTTTCCTGGATCAATGCACCACTGCTGTAATGTTCGCAATAGATGTATTCTTCCGGATTTTCACATTTATCATAACACTTATCAATATGCTCATCCCTGCCCGACATTATTGCATTGCAACCTGTTTGAATGCGAGGGCATTTTATTGGTAATAACAAATGGATTCCTCTTTTATTTTTGATCAGATTATAGGTACAGAATGATAATAATGTTATCGAGTATTAGATGATATAATTAACGCCTCAGATAAAAAAATCATTTTCCAATTATTTTAGTGGACCAATTGACAGTGATTTGCATCTATTTCGATTAGTGGCGAATTAATGTTAACTGCTGTAGAAAAATCCAAAATTTCGGCGGTTTATAATTCCCATTACCCGGAATATTAAACGAACATAAACTATTAAATCAACCTAATCCATTAATCCTGCACTGAGGTAAACAATTATGAAAAAAGCAATAATTGAAACAGATAAAGGCGATATTGTACTGGAACTGTTCGAAAATGACGCCCCCAACACAGTGGCGAATTTTGTCAAACTGATAAACAAGGGATACTATAACGGGCTCAAATTCCACAGGGTCATCCCGAATTTCATGATACAGGGCGGCTGTCCCGTAGGTAACGGCACAGGTGGGCCTGGATATGCCATAAAATGCGAGATAAATCCCAAAAAACACACTACAGGCACACTCTCTATGGCCCATGCCGGAAAGGATACAGGCGGCAGCCAGTTCTTTATCACCCACTCGCCCCAGCCACATCTTGACGGTGTGCATACTGTATTCGGCCAGGTGATCGAAGGTATGGATGTGGTGAATGCTATACGCCAGGGCGACGTGATGAAACAGGTCAAGGTTGTTGAAGAGTAGGCAGGACCTTTCCTGTGAGCTCCCTGTAAGCTATAAGAGATCTTTCACATTAAGATAAAGTGGATATTATAGTCACACTATGATATCCACTTTGCAAAATGTGCAACGGACAGTGCCGTAAGATGGTATCCTTTTTATTTTGGAAAATCGCATATACTGTTACAAATTTTTTACACGCTGTGAGGAATAAAGACTAACTGATTACTAATCAGAAGTAGGAGTATTCGGAAGTAAGGGTATTCGGAAGTATTGAATATGAAGAGTATATTATTAATAATGAGGAATAACTATGGAATACGATATCAAGGTGCATACATGGTGGGAGCACAGGATAAGGAAAATAACCATAAGCTCGGGAGAGAATAAACTGGGTATATGGTTTGCACATTTCGGGGAATTAGATCTCGAAGATAAAAAGACCCAGAATATCTTTGCCGGGATCATGCAGGGTATTTTTGGCGAACCTGTTGAAACACCTTCTGTTCATTTAAGCGTTATTAAGAAAAATAAGAAATATTCAAGAAGAGTACACAATACTCAAGAGTTGATGGACAGCTTTAAGCAAGCATTTGGAACATGACAGAGGGATATATGCAAATCTGCATTTTATATTCTGGTGAGTTTGGAAAAAAGGTTGTTGGAAACCTGGTAAATCTCAGTAGTTTCTGCACAGCCTGCGGCGATCTGTGTGATAAGTGCCGTATAGGCAGGATGTCTTTTGCAGATATGGTGTATGAGATCCATGAACTTCCAGCAGACCTGCCTGATTTTATTGACAATCCAGCAGACCTGTTTCCAAAGATCGGTCATTGTGACCTGATCATTGCTCTGGGCATCCACCCAGACCTGCTGGCTGATATCCCTGCAATAGCAGACTCGATAAATGCCAGGGCAGTGATCGTTCCTGTGGAAGAGCCGGGCTGGGCACCACCAGGGCTTCAAAAACAGATACGAGAGAAACTTGAATCCATAGGTGTAGAATGTGAGTTCCCCAAACCTTTCTGCTCATTGACATTAACAGGTAAGCCTGTGATTGACATGTTCGTAAAGCTTGGGTTTGGTAAACCTGAACTAAAGATATGTTTGAGTGAAGATGGCAGATTTTTTACCAGGGTAGAAGTAGTCAGGGACGCTCCGTGTGGAAGCACCTGGTTTGTTGCAAGGAAATTAAAGTGGTCAGATATCGCAGATTATAAAGAAACAATCTCAAATGCCCACCACTCATATCCATGTACAGCCAGCATGGATAGGGATGTGCAACTGGAAGATACTATACTGCACAAAGGAGGATATATTATTCGGGAAGCTGTAGAGAAAGGACTTCGTTAGATCAGTAGATCAATAGATCAGTAATTCCATACTTAATGATCACGGCAGGAGATATCCACTATGGACTTTCCAGTTCTCCAGGATAATAGTTGGAGATACCCTCTTTACGCCTTCCTGTTTTTCAATGTTCTTTGCAATAAACCTGCCAAGTTCTTTGCTGTCATTGGTCCAGATCTCTGTTATGATCATATGATCTCCAGTCGAAGTTGCAACAAATTTCACTTCAGGAAATTCGGTCATTCGCATTGCGACATCAAGAAGATGTGTTGATTCAACATCTATACCGACCATAGAAACCGAATTGTAACCGAGTTTTGAAGGATCAACAACAACAGTGTATTGTGTTATTACGCCATTTTTTTCAAGTCCTCTGATACGCTTTCGTATAGTTGATTCACTAACATCAAGCCTTGATGCAATTTCTGTAACTGGAATGCGTGCATTCTCACGCAGCATATCTATTATACTTAAATCTTTTTCGTCGATCATTGTAGTATCATCACGTTGGTGTATATATTATATGGGAAATAAAAGGACGAAATTCGTACCATAAAGTTATATATTCATAATAAATATTAGCATATCGATAAACCTTTAAAAGGTTTGCGTACCAGACACCAACAAAGGAGTTATGAAAATGGCTGATGAAAAGAAAACAGATCTTCCTGAGAAAGGAGCAGTACTGCAAAGAGACAGGGAAACATATGCAATAGCACCTGATACACCTGCTGGTATAGTACCGCCGGAAACATTGCGAAAGTTTGCTGATGTCGCAGAAAAATATAATGCAGCAGCAATAAAGATCACGAGTGCACAGCGCATGGTGATCGTAGGGCTTAAAGAGGAAGATATTGATAATGCCTGGAAAGACCTAGGGATGAGCCCTGGTGCTGCGATAGGGCTGTGTGTTCGAAGTGTCAAAATATGTCCCGGAACTGCATTCTGTAAACGAGCTGTCTCAGATAGTTTGAGCCTTGGGATGGCACTGCATGAGGCATACCATGGTATGAGTCTGCCGGCCAAGTTCAAGATGGGAGCATCCGGATGTCCGAACTGCTGTGCTGAGTCATGGGTGAAGGATATTGGGTTCATTGGGTTCAAGGATGGATTTAAAGTAGTAGTTGGTGGTGAAGCTGGCAGGAAGCCGAGAATTGGAACAGAACTGACTTATGCTGCATCGATAGATGATGCAATGAAAGTGACGCAGGATATCATTGACTACTATAAGGCGAATGGTAAGCCAAAAGAGCGTTTGGGTGAACTCATAGAACGGATCGGTTTTACTGAGTTTTCGAATGGTGTACTTAAATAGTGACCATTAGAAGGTGTGATTGGGTCAGGATATTGACCGATCCATCTCTTTTTTTACTGTAGATAGTGGCCTTAACCAATGGCAAATGATACACTGCCTGATACATAATCGCTTATCCGTATCAAGTTCTTCTCGAACCCCCCTTCATAATACACCTGGACCTCTATCTCACCGCCATTCCGTAAGTGCCTCATCTGTTTATCGTAGATTCCCTGTACGTGCCTGAGTCCGTTCTCCCGAAAACGGGCATCTACTGCCTCCAGGAACCCGATCTCCTGTTCCAGGCAGGCTATCTCGTATCCCTTAGTCTCCTCTGCGATCTGGCGGCACTCCCCTTTTTCGATCTCAGTATGGTAGCACCCGTGCTCGTTCAAACCGCTTATCTGCCGCCAGTCCATATTTCCATCTTCATCCGCCTCCCTGTGAAGCATATACGGATATATCCGGCAAATAGTAAGGCGCTGGCTGTAGATACTGCACCGTCCCTGTTCTAAAAAGATGCATGAACCATCCGGCCTGCTCTTAAGGGCATAACCTGACACATAGAACCTCCCCTCCCTGTCACAGAACTCATAGTACGGTGCAGGGACAAGGGCGTCTGGTGCTATCTGCTTTATCCGGGCGGCATCAGTATCCAGCAAAAATACATGGTCATTGAATTCTGCTGTACAGCATTTGCTGCACAGGTCGCACTTAAATCCAATTTCCCTGATAATGCTGCTAAGTGTCTTATCCGGATAATCGATGACACCCTGGAGTTCTTGCTTTTTTTGTATTATGAGGGATTCAATGGGTTTTGGAGTTAATTCGATCACCTATATTTTTCCAGACATCTCATTTTCCTGTATTGCCCTGTTTTTTGTAGAAATAGTATCCTGCAGCGCCCAGTATTACGAAAATTACCAGCAGATAACCTGCATAGCCTATCCTCTGGACCAGGGGAACGGATTCCCGCACTTCAATAGATGCTTTCATAACATCCGAAATCTGTGTATCGCCGTGTTCATCCCTGTATTTTACTTCGGTATTGATACCATAGGCCTTGGACAGGGCATCCTTATCCACTTTTACCTTATATTGTGCTTCATAGGAGCCGCCAGGGTTCAGTGTGCCCAGGAATGCCTGGTCATCAGTGGTACTGAAGGGGTCTACCACACTTATCCTGGCCACAGCATCCTCTGCCACTTCATCCCCTGTGTTCTTGTATGTAATATAAAGAACACCCTGCCCACCTGAAACCAGGCTATCGCTGACCTTAACGATCTCAAACTGGGCCCTTGGTTTTACAATTATCTGAAGAGGGATCGTCTGGTTCTTGGTTATGTACCAGTAATCGAATTCCTTATCCGGATATCCTTCTACCTTCACATCATACTGGTATTGGTAAGTCAGGTTCAGAGTGAGATAATATGTCCCGGCGGGTGCGTTCTCAAATATCTCGATATCGAACTCCATTGGCTGGGATGTTTCACTGCTCCTTAGAGAGCCTGCCTGCTGGAGACCACTTAAAACCCTGAATGCATTTCCATCTTCAGTTTCCAGGGTTCCCCTGATATTGATGGCAGTAGTAACATCGTATTCCAGGTCAAGCTCTGCCTGGGCATCCATGGTTTCATTGGAGTTGGATGGGGTCTCATCAGTCTCAAACCCGAATATAAGCCCGTCGTTCATCAACTGGATAAAAATCGTAGATGTCTCACCACTTTCATATTCCGGGTTTCCCACAATAGAGGCTGTAAGTTGCGGTTCACCTATCACGTCATAGTAATCCTCGGTGAACTCCCAGATATTTGCAGGAATTGTTTCAGAATGAACATGGGCTGCGGTTGAAAAAATCATGAACACCACACATAACATCAATATCTTTTTATCCATTTTTCTCACATTGAACCGTTATTGTTGATTATTAATATAATATTTGTATTTGTATTTGTTCAGTTCAAGCACACCCTATACTCAATAGTACATCATGAATGCGTTTTATACTGAACTCAAAATCAAGCTCTGATCTAATGTAAAATCTACAATTCATAAAAGTTTGAGCAAAATAGAATTGAACAAAATAGAATTGAGTAAAAATGTAATTTAACTAAACAAATTGGGCCAATCAGTTTTTGGTTTTATCTCTG
>PYCK01000090.1 GCA_009649835.1 Candidatus Methanocomedens sp.
GCATATATGAGAGGTTGAACCTGAACAGAAAGGCGTCTTCAACCACGACTTCTCTTATCATTGAAGCGGTCCCCATTGCCAGCACAATGTTGGTGATATTGGACCCGATCACATTTCCAAGTATCAACATGGTAAATCCACGGCGGGCTGCAGAAATGGACACTGCCAGTTCTGGCAGGGACGTCCCCAGTGCAATTATGGTAAGACCGATAACCGCACTTGAAATCCCCATTTGGTCTGCCAGGACGACAGCTGAATCAACCAGCAATTTGCTGCCAATGAGCACACCTACCAGTCCGGCCAGCGTGTAAAATATTATTTTGATATTGAAATCATTGTTGTTCTTCGATTCTTTTGGTTTTTTATGGGATTTTATTGAATATAATATGTATACGATATATACCCCTGTCAGTATCACACCTTCAAGCCTGCTTATGCTGTCATTGGTTAGAATGAGGAGTATACCAAAACTAATCACAAGTAAATGAATGATACTTTCCTTGAACATATGGTCGTCAGAGATGACAGTATTTCTTATAAAAAAAGATAAACCAAGTACAAGCGCAATATTTGTGATATTAGAACCTACCACATTGCCAATCACAATGCCTGATACGCCTGAAAAGGATGCATAGTCGGTCACAACAATCTCTGGCAGGGATGTCCCGATCCCTACTATGGTTATACCTATAAGGAATTGTGAAACCCCGAAAGACCTGGCAAGTTTAACAGCATTCTCTGTAAAGAAATCACTGGAATATACAATTATAGGGAAAGCAATGATAAATAACAGTATATCAGGTAACATCGTTATTTCCTAATTCTGCCCTTAAACATTATTTATGGTATTTATCATATTGGACTTAAAAAAACCGATTTTTCAATGAATAATTTCTAATATGGCATATGGGTCATCAAGTACTGTTATCTCATCCAATCCCCTGAGTATCTGGACGTTCCTGCTGTCAATATCCCGAATCCTGAGTTCCACTTCCCCGCCCTTTATTGCTCCGTACGTACAGATATCAACACAATTACCGCAACCGTCACACAATAACAGGTCTATCTGCGGCTCATCAGTAAAGGCCTGTTTGGGACATTCGTTTTTGGGAGGACAATCCTCACAATTTTGGCACAGATCCCTATCAATATTATATGGCAGTTCCGAGCGTACCACACCTGCAATATCCACAGGTACTATATGTACCGGGACACTGCCTTTTACTGCCTGGGTCACTGCATTGGTGACAAGGGTGTCTGCAATGCCATGGGTTATTTTTGCAACAGTATTGGATGTAGCAGGCGATATGATGAGATGGTCGTATTTATCCATAAGGAACCTTCCGACCTTTGGATAACTTTTACCCTGGTCCTTTTCAAGGAAAATCTCTTCCATGTACCCACCCGGGGCTATACTATCCAGTGATCCTGAAAGGCCGTACATTTTCAGGACCTCTTCTCCTGCCCTTGATATGAAAATCGATACTTTCAGGTCAGGATATCGTTGTTTAAGTTTCCTGAATACTTCATAACTCTCTGACAGGTAATGTCCGGCACCTGTAATTCCCCATGCGATCCTCATATTTCCAAATCCTTGCTAATTAATTATATTATTAAATTCATCTGTAATAGCATTTGTTCTTAAATCAATATTTATTTATGTTTCCTGAAATACAATGATCCAGTATGTTAATAAAGGCTGTCCTGTTCGATCTGGACAATACATTGCTGGATTTTTCTGAAATGAAGCATATGGCAGTGAACATGGCTATAAGAGCCATGATCGACCAGGGGCTTGACATGGACCCTGATGAAGCTTTCAGAAGTATTTTCGAAACGTACTATGAGGTGGGGATCGAATCAGACAACGCATTTAGTGAATTCCTGAAACGAAGGTTCGGCCAGGTGGATGAGCGCATCCTGGCGGCTGGTGTTAATGCATACATGCGCACCAAGCCCTCTTTCCTGGAGCCGTATCCCAATGTGGTGCCTACCCTTATCAAACTTATAAAGTCGGGGCTTGTTATTGGTATATTGACTGATGCGCCCAGGCTTAAGGGATGGCAGCGGCTGTGTGCCATGAGATTGCAGCATTTCTTTGACCATGTGATTACCAGGGATGATAGTGGTGCACCGAAAACGGGAGGACTTCCATTCGAATATGCGCTTGGGCAATTGAAACTATCCCCGGAAGAAGTGCTGTTCGTGGGAGACAGTGTTGAGCGGGACATAAAAGGCGCAAAGGCGTCTGGTATGGTTACGGCACTGGCAGGCTATGGGACCAAGGATGCAGAGAAGGTCATACTGGCTGCACAACCCGATTATATTCTGTCAGATTTCAGGGAATTGCTGGATATTATCGATATGTAAGATTTTGGTCAGGATTTGATTTCGTACCAGTTGCATCAGGTTAAATGCAGAAAATACAGGCAAGATTAATATTGCAATAAAGAGACTTTTTATTATTTTCTGGCTACACTCATTAATCAGTTCTATTAACCGCTGATACACTCACCTCCTGCGGAGTACAGTGCCCGCTACGCTCAAAAGGCGTGCAGGTAACGCGGATACTGCATGCGAAATCGGCGTACATCTGCGTGTATCTGCGGTTCTTTATTGTTCAAAAGATCAGACTAAATTAAAATGAATCGTAATACACGACGATAC
>PYCK01000091.1 GCA_009649835.1 Candidatus Methanocomedens sp.
CCATTAGCCTTTGACAATTAGGCTACGCCAAAGTCTGCTAAAAGTATAGAACAATCCAAATGTTATGGTAATTACCCTACCATATCTTATGATACTGTCACACTAATTAAGAAAAAGAAGCTTAATCACCCGCGCATCTCCCCAATCTTCCTCGCAATCTCCCTCACAATCCCGGACTTTACTCCCTTCTTATCCACCAGCACCCGCCCGCTGACCTTCCACCATGACTTCGGGTAAGCCTTATCCCTCTCCACCTTCGGGTTCAGGCCCAGTTCCTTTGCAGCCTGCACGATCTCCTTCAATTCGGGCGAGGTGACCGATATCTTCCTTGGTATGACACGCCCATCGCTTCTGCTATTGCCTTTATCAATATAAGCAGGCCATATCACATACTTATCCTTGTCTCTGAGCATAACACCAGTTATATCATTAATATGACATGAACGTTTTTACATCGAACGTGCGAGCTATGACAATCAAACCAGCCTGGGGTCTGCTATCTCGCCTTTCAAAGCAGATGCCGCCGCAGTTTCAGGAGATGCAAGATACAGCAGTCCGCCCCTGCCCATCCTGCCTTTGAAGTTGCGGTTGGACGTGGACACACACACCTCACCCTCTGCCAGCACACCCAGATGGGAACCCAGGCACGGCCCGCAGCCCGGTGGTCCCAATGTAGCTCCGGCTTCGATAATACTTGAGATATATCCCTTCTCAATAGCCTCAAGCAGCACAGTCCTTGAAGCAGGTATGACCACAGTACGAACAGCCACCTTTTTCCCCTTCAGTATCCGGGCTGCCGCCTCCAGGTCCTCCAGCCTGCCGTTGGTGCATGAACCGATAAAGACCTGGTCCACATTGATCCCTGCCACTTCATCCACATCACACACATTATCAACACTGTGGGGTTTTGCCACCTGTGGAGCCAGGCCATCAATATCCAGGTTGATCTCTTCAATATAATCAGCAGCCTCATCGGCATATACAGGAGTATAGGCATCAATGGCCCGCCCTTTAAGGAACTCCTCGGTTTTCTTATCAGGCGGCACGATCCCTGTCTTTCCCCCCATCTCAATAGCCATATTGCACAGCGTCATCCTGCCTGAAATGCTCATCTCCTCAATGGCAGTACCATAATATTCCATGGCCTTGTAGGTCGCACCGTCAGCACCAATATGCTTGATCACATGAAGTGTCAGGTCCTTTGCAGACACTCGCTCAGTTGGTTTCCCAACAACCGTGACCCTCATGGTCTGGGGAACACGGAACCACAGTCTCCCAGATGCAAAGATCTCGGCCATGTCAGTAGCACCCACACCTGTACCGAACGCACCAAAGGCACCGTATGTACATGAATGGGAATCGGCACCCACTATCAGCCTCCCTGGAAGGGCAAATCCCTGCTCCGGTAATACCTGGTGGCAGATACCTTCACCCACATCATACATGTTCGGGATGCCCTGCTGCTGCACCCACTGCCGGATGTCATGCTGCAGGTTGGCAGCCACATCAGTACTTGCAGGCACAATATGGTCAAACGGGATCACTATCCGTGCCGGGTCCCAGACTTTCTGCACTTCCATCTCCCTGAATGCCTTTACTGCCAGTACGCTGGTGCCGTCGTGGGCCATTGCACAGTCCACATCTGCAATTACAAAATCACCGGCACGGGCATCAGATTTCGATGCCCTGCTAAATATCTTTTCACTTATTGTTGCCAAAGGCGTTAACTCCGGTTTTCTGTTAGAATTGATAGTTTTAGGTTTTTTGGCATCCAATTCAAAAAGCATGGTATTTTGACCGGATTTACAGGATTTACAGGATGTTGATGTTGCGGTATATCCTGTCGATCCTGTTAATCCTGTCTAATAATTTTTAAATTACCCTTGGATTTGAAGTGGATACGTTTTTTGTTAGAATTGATAGTCTTATTTAGATATGTATTGAACATATCGATTACAAATAACAATTGTATTGTCGAAAACCTTACTTATCATGGGATTGAATAAATACCCCTACTCGTCAGGTGAAAACAAATGCAGTATTCCAGAAACAAACTTGTCGACCTTGTTGGAAAAAAGCCAGGTGACATAGAGATATGCGACGTAACCTTGAGGGATGGTGAACAGACACCAGGTACAGCCTTTACCCTGAATGAAAAGAAAAATATAGCTCAGGGACTCGATAATATCGGGGTGGAAATAATCGAAGCCGGATTCCCAGTAGTATCCCACGTTGAGCGGGATACTGTAAGGGATATTGCAAATATGGGTCTTAATGCAAAGATCTGCTGCCTATCCCGTTCTGTGATACCGGATATTGATGTTGCCATAGGATGCGATGTGGATATCGTAAGCATATTCATTGCCACGTCTGACCTTCATTTGAAATATAAGTACCATAAGACCTGTGCCGAAGCTACACTATGCGCATTGGATGCCCTGGAATATGCCAAAGACCACGGGCTTACGGTAAGGTTCGCTGCTGAAGATGCAACACGTACAGACCTCAATACACTTATAAATGTGTTCAAGATGGCAGAAGAACGGCATGCCGATTATGTAAGTATAGCAGATACAGTCGGGATTTTAAATCCCAGTACAACATATTATCTTGTCAATGAGATCAAGAAAAATATCAATGCCGATATCTGTATTCACTGCCATAATGACTTAGGGATGGCCACTGCCAACACCATCGCTGCTGCAGAAGCAGGAGCCAAACAGCTCCATACTACTGTCAACGGTCTGGGAGAGAGGGCAGGTAATGCTTCACTTGAAGAGTTGCTTATAGCATTGATGGTGCAGTACGGCATTGAGCGGTATAATACTGCAGGTTTAACAAAGCTGTCAAGAATGGTGGCGGAATATTCGGGGGTAAAAGTGGCAAAGAACAAGGCGGTGGTGGGTGAACATGCTTTTGCCCATGAGAGCGGTATCCACGTGGCCGCAATCCTGGAAGAGCCCAGCACATATGAACTGTTCTCTCCTGAACTGGTTGGAGGTAAGCGAAGCCTGATCATTGGCAAGCATACTGGTACCAAGGCATTGAAGGGAATCATCCATACGATGGGTTATGACCTGAACCATGACCAGTTGTGCGACCTGCTTGAAAAGGTAAAGGACTGCACCCATGCCAAGAGGGGTATACCCTGCAAACGCCTTGACGATTTTATCCAGGAAATTATAGCAGGATGATGAAGGGATAATAACCAGATGATGACCGGATAATGACCGATTGATAACCGGATAATAACTGATTTTAATACTTTGTGCACGTTGCCCGTGCCAATATTACTGAAACACCATCTATTCCAAGTTCTGTTCTTATTATCGTGGCCAGTTCATCCTCTCCTGTATTCCTGATATCCAGTATCCGGGTATCTGGC
>PYCK01000092.1 GCA_009649835.1 Candidatus Methanocomedens sp.
TCTCCGGTACGGCGGCACATCGATCAGAAACTCAGGAGCTTTTCCGGGAACGATCTTGTTTAAGATGTAACCGAAGATGAAGTACCCGATAATCAGGTAGAGCAGAATCCAGCCCATAAGACCTGGGACTACATCCTGCATAATCCCGATCTGGGCGCCGCATGGGATGAATATGGCAAGGAGCGTCATCATGATGAACCGCTGCTTCTTCGTCTCAAGGATTCTTGTCGCAGTAACACCTGGCACATTGCACCCGAGCGAGAGGATCGTTGGCACGATCGCATACCCGTGCAGACCGATCTTGTGCAGCATAGTATCGATGAGGACAGCAAGTCGCGGCATGTACCCGATATCTTCGAGTAGCGCAAGCATCAGGTAGAATATGACTATCGCAGGCAGAACAACACCGATTGCAACGAATAAGCCCGATGTCAGCACACCGAACGATTCCAGACAGTTATCAGAAAGCACGAACTCACCGCCCTCAATCCCCCCGGCATCGACCATGATGGCATATAGCCATCCACCCTGCCCCGGGAATACTTCCTGGAGCCATGGCAGCCAGTACGCATCAAATAGTCTGACAAAGAATCCGTCAGTGAAAAATCCTGCAAACGAACCGAATATGCTCCAGAAAGCATACATGACCGCAATCGCAATGGGTATGCCTGTAAACGGCTTGATCGTGAGTTCTCCGATCGCATCCTTTAAGGTATGCCTGTATTCTCCAAATGTCACGGTTTGTTTTGCGATCTTATCGATAAGATCCCAGCGCTGATCAATGGTCAGTTTCATGTCAGGCCTCCCGCGTTCCTGATAATGTCGTCGATTTCAACGGGTTTAGCCTCTTTCAGCCTTGATGTGAGTTCCTTTATCCCTTCGCCGCTGATCGCGACAGTCGGAACCACAGGAACGCCAAGGATCCGCTGCAGGTTATTGATATCGATCCGGATATTCTTATCAACTGCAGCATCCCACATATTGAGTGCGATCACCATCGGATATCCTTGCTCAAGTATTTCCAGTGCCAGATAGACCCCGCGTTCTATTTTGGATGCATCGATAACGCAGATCACCTTCGCATCCTTATTTTCGTGCAGCATTGCCACAGCAACCTCTTCTGCTTTATCCTTCGGATCGAGAGAGAACGTACCTGGTACATCTATCAGTTCGGCATCCTCACCACCGATCTTCATATATCCTTTCGTAAAGTCAACTGTGGTTCCGGGGTAGTTCGACTCGGTGACATTCGCCCCTGTCAAACGGTTGAAGAATACGCTTTTACCCACATTCGGGTGTCCCATCAGCAAGACTTTCACGATTTTATCTCCAAAATGATCCTCTCTGCTACGTCCAGTCCAAGGGAGGTGTTTGCCTCATCGACGACCACAACCACAGGACCTTTTATTGGCTGCTTTGTGACCATCCTGAGTTTCTTGCCAACCCTGATGCCCATTCCAGCCACTTTTTTTCGTAGTGTTCCTTCAATGTCTGTTACGGTTCCTTCTTCTTCATATTCCATCTCAGATAATTTCTTTTCCACCCAATCACATCCTGGTAACTCTGATCTTTTGTGCCATCCCGCGCCCGATCGAAAGGACATTTCGATCGACTTCGATGGTGACCGGACCGTTGGTGGATATCACACGCACGATACTGCCCTCGGATATTCCTCTAAGGTTCAGTTTCTGCCTGATCCCGTGACCTCCACCAATATCTACAATTCTGACTGGTTCCCCTGTTTTCATCTGTGAAAGATTTGTATCGTTAAAACGCATCCTGTTTCACCTTTTAAGGTTGTTTTATGGTTGTGATCCGTGCCATTTTTATGAGAATATATTACATTTTTGTGAAAATGTTCGCATCGGGTCGTTGTTTGCAGACCCGTTCTTATTGCTTTTTCAGGCGATCCATTCAACCAATTATAATAATCATGCACGTACACATCCACATATTTAGGCGGCCCTAAAGTATGGCGTTAGGTATGCTAATACCCTGCCCTATAAATGTTAGGTAATTGGCAAAAATCCTAACACGGTCAAGCCAGAAAGTACAATAATGTGAATAGTGACTTTTCAATGCAGGAAGTAAGCGACGTAATTCGCTCTGCTCTGGCTCTGGATGAGCGGCTCGCAAAACGCAAGAAGATCCGACCGAAGTTACATATCTACATAAGCCGGGTTTTATACCAACACTAAAATTTTTAAAAAACCCATCGTTTCAATAATTTAATCTATTAGTAGACTCAATATATGATTGTATGTCACTTCCCACAGTATGCCCAAAGACAGGATCTGGTCCATGTATTGGCAATAAATGTCAAATGTACGTCTTGGACTGGCGATCGAACGAAGAATACTGTATTGTAGGATATTATTCTGCCTCGAACCGGAAAAACCAGGGCGAACCGGTAGTGGACAATTATGCAGCCAAGGTAAGATCAACCAGTAAAAATTCTACTAAAGCAGCAATCTTCGTAGATGCCGGGTCAAAGTCCAACAGCCTTAAGGAAACTGGAAAACCAGAGCGGCAACCCAGGCAGGCAGCCGACACCGTAGCATTAAATGTCAAAAAAACGAAGAACATCACAGATCTTGGTGATATCCCTGACGATTATGAAGAGCAGTTCTGGGATAAACTCTGATTATTCAATAGCCATCCATACAAGGTCTGCCAGGTCAAGCACTTTTACTCCTGTATCTGACAGATTCCTGAAACAAAGAGGACATGACGTTACCACATAATCTATTCCGGCAGGGATATTCTCTTTTAATTCCCCTGCCATGGAACCTGAAAGTTCGGGATATCCCAGCCTGACACCGCCCCCTCCACCGCAGCAACTGGCTTTTTCCCTCGACGCATCCATCTCCACAAGAGTGCATATTTCTTCAATAACCTTCCTGGGTGCATCATATATCCCATACGCCCTGCCAAGGTGGCACGGGTCATGATAAGTGACTGAGATGTCAAGTCTTCTTGTGCATAGCTCATCAAGCCTTTCTGCCAAAAACTCTGATAAATGCAGCACGTCAAAGCCCTGGTATTGTTCCTTGAGCATGGAATAGCAGCCGGCACAGCCAACAATGACCGTGTGCGCACCTGCGGCCTTGATCTGCCTGGAATTATGTGCAATAAGATCGGATGCGTCCAGCCCCAGCCTGAAGAGCGGTGAACCACAGCACTGCTCATCCTCCAGAAGTCCAACCCCAAACCTTTTCAAGATGCCATAAGTAGCCGCTGCAGTGGACTGATACCTGTATGAGGCCAGGCACCCTGCAAAATATACATATCCTGAATCCCCGGGAACCTGGGTTTCGGTGAGCCATGCCGTCCTTGATGACCTGTCACCAAGCGAGTTGCCAGTATTGCCTATGCGCTCCTGCATTTCTATCTGGTGGGGGGACGCATGCCCAAGTGCTACAAGTTCACGCCGGGCGGCCCTGGTCACCTGGTGTGGGTCTGCGCCTGACGGGCATTCAGTAACACACTGCTGGCATGTAGTGCATGTCAAAATACTTGTGATCAAACTATTTGAAGGCTCAAGCCCAAAAGCCATTCCCAGTGCCATTAGCATCCTGCCCCTGGCTCCTGATGATTCCCAGCCCTGTACCTGCTGGGAGGGACATACCGTACGGCAGCGGCCACACTTTACACACTTGACAATGTCCCTGAGATATTCCCTCATTCCAGACCCACCTTCTGTGGGTTCATAATATTATAAGGGTCCAGCGCCTTTTTGATAGATACCATAACATCCAGTGCGCTGCCGTGCTCTTCATTCATATACATCCCGCGGGCACAGCCTATACCGTGCTCCCCTGAGACTGTGCCGCCCAGCAGCAGGGCCGCCCTGTGGATATCATCAGCCGCCTGTTTCAGCACTTCCCACTGTTTTTTATCAAGCGTATCAATGGCCATGCCCGTATGCAGGTTACCGTCCCCTGCATGCCCGTAGGTCATGATAGTGAGACTGTGTTTCTTTGAAATAGTACGTATCTCTCTAAGCATTTCAGGGATAGCTGACAGGGGTACTGCCACATCCTCGCCGATATAGACCCTGGTCTTTCCCGGACTTAGTCGCGTCACTGCGGCACCTGCAAGACGGCGTGCAGCCCATAGTTCCTCCATCTCTGACTTTGAATTGGCTATCCGAATATTAAACGCTCCAAGTTTTTGGCAGCAGTCTGCTACCTGTGCTGCATCTGATTCCACGCTGCAGGGTGCACCATCCACCTCGATAAGCAGCAGGGCCTCACAGTCAGGAACGTTGAGGTCGGAATCATATGTGTTTACTGCCTTGATGGTTGTACTGTCCATTAGTTCGCAGGCAGAGGGCACTAATCCACGCCCCATTATGGCAGATACTGCACTGCCTGCAGCTTCCAGGTCATTGAAATGGGCCAGCACTGCCGCCCTGGCTTCGGGCAGCGGGTGTATCTTCAACCTGGCTCCTGTTATAACGCCAAGGGTGCCCTCCGAACCAACCATTAATGCAGTGAGGTCGTACCCTGATGCCGATTTCATGACCTTGCCGCCCGTACGGATGACTTCCCCGTCCGGCATCACAACTTCCAGGTCCAGTACGTAATCAGTGACTGTGCCGTATTTTACCGAGCGCATACCACTGCCCCTGTTGGCTATCAGTCCGCCCAGGGTACACATCTCGCTGCTGCCCGGGTCTGGCGGGAAGAAGAAACCGTAGGGTTCAAGTGAGCGGTTCAGGTCTGCGTGGATGAGTCCGGGCTCCACCAGTACCTGCAGGTTTTTGATGTCAATATCAAGTATCTTGTTCATCCGGCTCATATCAAGTACGATACCGCCCTGCAAGGGTACGGCACCTCCGGCAAGGCCAGTACCTGCACCCCTGGTAGTGATAGGTATGCGGTGACTGTGGGCCAGTTTGACTATTTCCGATACTTCTGTTGTGGTGCAGGGCATGACCACATAGTCAGGTGTACCGGTTATGTATGAAGCGTCAGAGGAATAACAGTACAACTCAGCCGGATCATTGGAGATGCGGGATGGGGTGACGATATCCTGGAGTTTCTTTAGTAGATTCATTTACTGAAGTGTGATTATTATTAATTATTTATAAGTTTCTGTGAGGGTATCTTTTTTTGGGTCAATATATGTAAATTATCAATCTCTGGTATTGTCTCTTACACAAACATTTTATATACATAATTATACTGGGAATGTGTGATTCTATGAAAATAGCAATACTTGGCGGAACCGGAAGTATTGGAGAGGGACTTGCACTCAGATGGGCCGTTAAACATGAAGTGTTTGTCGGCTCAAGGAAACTTGAAAAAGCACTGGCTTCAACTGATAAATACCGAAAAATACTGGAAGAATCGGGTGATACCTGCACTATCACTGGATGCGTTAATCCGGATGCTGTTGACCGGGCAGACGTGGTTGTACTTTCAGTGCCATATGAGCATGTATCGTCAACCATTGAAACGATCAAACCTTACCTTAGGGACCAGATCATCATCTCTATTGTGGTGCCGATGAAAAAGAACGGCCATTTTCTTTATGCACCACCTGAATCCGGTTGTGCGGCTATGGAAATCCAGGGTTTGCTGCCTGAAGGTGTAAAACTGGTTTCCGCTTTCCACAATGTATCTGCAAAAAAGCTTGCCGATATCAATAATAAACTGGATATGGATGTATTCATCTGCGGAGACAATGAGGAGGCAAACAATGTGGTGAGTGATCTGGTGAAGGATATCCCTGGTTTAAATCCAATGATGGCCGGGCCCCTTGAGGTTTCATGCATGGTGGAAAGTATCACTCCCTTACTGGTCAACCTGGCTAAATTCACTAAGAAGAAGCACCTGGGAATAAAGAGTGTATGATTGGAGATTTTTTATTCATTATCATGCCCATTTCGATATCTAATAATTTACCAGTTGATCATAAAACAGGATAATTGCATAAACTATGTAATATATTACAAGAAAATGGAAATTGCAGACAGGATTGACAGGATTGACAGGATACAATCCAATCCTGTATATCCTGTAAATCCTGTCAAAAGATTTGATTGAAACTAAGAAAATTACCTATATCGATATCGAAATGCGTTAATACTTTCCTATACGTTAAAAAATTAGACATACAGCCAATTTTTAATCAGGTGACCCCCCTATGACCATGAACCTAACCCAAAAAATAATCTCATCCCATCTCGCCAAAGGCGAGATGAAACCCGGCCTGGAAATTGCAATAACAATAGACCAGACCCTGACCCAGGACGCTACCGGCACTATGGCGTACCTCCAGTTCGAAGCCCTGGATATCCCACAAGTAAAAGTACCCCTGGCAGTCAGCTACGTTGACCACAATATGCTCCAGGCCGGATTCGAGAACGCAGACGACCACCGCTTCCTGCAGACCTTTGCTAACAAGTACGGAATACAATTCTCAAAACCAGGCAACGGTATCTGCCACCAGGTAAACCTGGAGCGGTTCTCAAAACCCGGTAACACCATGATAGGTTCGGACAGCCACACCCCCACAGGCGGGGGTGCGGGCATGCTGGCTATCGGTGTGGGCGGCCTGGATGTTGCAGTGGTAATGGGCGGTGCGCCCTATTATGTGAAAATGCCAAAAGTGGTTGGAGTGAAATTGACAGGCAAACTCAACCCCTGGGTATCTGCCAAAGACGTCATCCTGGAGATGCTGCGGCGGCTCACAGTAAAGGGCGGCGTTGGCAAGGTCTTCGAATACTACGGTCCGGGTGTCAGCACCCTTTCAGTGCCCGAGCGGGCCACCATCACAAATATGGGTGCCGAACTGGGAGCTACAAGTTCCCTCTTCCAGTCCGATGATGTAACAAAAGAATTTTTCAGGATGCAGGGCAGGCTCGACGACTGGAATGAGATATCGGCAGACCCTGATGCAGAATATGACGAGTACATTGAGGTCAACCTAAGCGAACTGGAGCCCATGATGGCAAAACCCGGCTCTCCTGATGCAGTTGTAAAGGTATCTGAGGTGGAAGGTACACCAGTACAGCAGGTAATTATCGGTTCATGTACAAATTCCAGTTACAAGGACCTGATGCTGGTCGCAAGAGCAGTAAAAGGTAAAAAGGTAGATCCTGGCGTGAGCCTGCACATTACACCAGGCTCCAGGCAAGTACTGGAGACCATAATTCGTAACAGGGCACTGGCTGACATGGTTTCGGCAGGTGCACGTATCATGGAGGCAGCATGTGACGGATGTATCGGACTGGGTTCATCCCCTCCTTCAAGTTCGGTATCCATCAGGTCCTTTAACAGGAACTGGTCCGGGCGCTCGGGTACTATGGATGACAGTGTCTACCTGGCAAGCCCTGAGGTCTGCGTGGCAGCCGCCCTTACCGGAAAGATAACTGACCCGCGAGAACTGGGCGAGTACCCGGAGGTGGAATGGCCTGAGAGTTTTGTTACCGATGACTCCATGGTGATCAGGCCGTCAGATGACCCGGGGTCTGTTGAAGTGATACTGGGTCCGAATATCAAACCCCTGCCTAAAGCCGAACCCTTATCAACTGATCTTGAAGGTGAGGTACTGATAAAACTGGAGGATGATATCAGCACAGACGGTATCATGCCGGCAGGCCCGAAGATACTACCCCTGCGCAGTAACATCCCTGCCATTAGTGAACATGTGTTTTCACAGATCGACCCCGGTTTCCCTGCAAGGGCAAAAGAGAAGCAGGGTGGTTTTATCATTGGCGGCGATAACTACGGCCAGGGTTCAAGCCGGGAACATGCCGCACTGGCACCCATGTACCTGGGTGTGAAGGCGGTCATTACCAAATCATTTGCCAGGATACACAAGGCCAATCTTGTGAATTTCGGCATTCTGCCCCTGGAATTTGCCAACAAGGATGGTTATGACGCAGTACAGCAGGGTGATGCATTGAAGTTTAGCGGTGTCAGGGAACTGATAGAAGGCGGTGCTACTACCATACCTGTGCAGGCCGGGTCTAACAGCTTTGAGTGTATCCTGGATATATCAGACAGGCAGCGGGAGATCATCCTGGCTGGCGGGCTGCTGAATTATACGAAGATGATGCACGGTTAGACTCTGGGAATATGGGATATCTTACCATTTGATTTGCATAAAACTGCTTGTGGAGGAGTTGGGGGGATACCTGCTGCTCTTGTGCAGAATAAGTCGGGTGGAAAAGTTGTGGTCGTGGTTGAAGAGATTGATGCAAAACAGGCCAGATCATTCTCTTTGCTGGATTTGGGGAAGTATATGAATAATTAGCTAAATCGGTGGCAATAGGGTTTATGTTTTGGCAGGCCATACATTAATTGGGTTGCTTGGTATTGTTTTTCACTACATCTTTGAAAGTCAAGTGCATCCTTTATACGCTGTTTACTCTCTTCCTTTGTCCCACCGATTTCTATCTTTATATTTCGCGCAGACAGGATATCTTTAAACTCTTCCATCCCAAGCCCGGCTGTTTCAGCCGCTTTCCATAAACTGACCTTACGATTTTTATAGAGGTTTATTGCTATCTCAATCTTAAGACCAGGCTTAAGTTCAAGCAGTGCCCGAACAGCATCTGTGATGACCGCTTCCTTTGAGCTGTATATTTTCTGCCTGACAAGGGCATTTATTCCTTCATCAATAACTTCCATGTCCTTTGCCTCTTTTATTTCCCTGGTTTATAAATATAAATAATTGACCAGTGTGAGCACCTTGGTAATC
>PYCK01000093.1 GCA_009649835.1 Candidatus Methanocomedens sp.
AGGGATACATTGGCGATCACTGCAGCCACACCAATGACAATCCCAAGGGTAGTGAGGATGGACCTCATCTTGGCACTTCTTATGCTTCCCGCAGCGATACGCAGGGACTGTACAATGTTCACCATCCGCTTCACCCCTTATTGCTGATGTTTCTTACGCCTGTACATCACCAGGCTTGATATCACAAATATGGCAAGCAGAACGCTGATACTTGCAAATCCGGTACCATTGTTTGGCTTTTCAGTAACAATTGACAGACTCAGGTCGTTAAGTGTTGTCTCATGCTGGTTGAAGCCGCTCCTGTACTGGGCTATCAATGCAAGTTCTTGCTGGTCTGACACATCATCTGATACTACCTGTGCATCAAATTCCACAGTAAATAATTCATCATGGTCCATAGAGCCGATGAAATATTCCACTGGTGAGAATTCTATTCCCTCTGCCTGGGGCCTGATCGATACCGAGGTCAGCGTATTGGGATGGGTATTGACAATATCGAATTGAATGGTTGCCACACCATTATCAATAGTCAGGGGTTTGGTAGGGATCACCTTGATACCTGCCGAATCGACCTTGACGGGAACATTCCAGTAATAATTATATGTATGGGAACTTCCAACCACAATAAATTCCAGGTGTTTAGTACCGTCCCGGGCAGTGTCATCTACCTTGATATTATATGTAAGGTCTACAGTATCTCCAGGTCCAAGGATACCGGTATCATGGTATGGATCGCTGTTTACCCGAATATCATCTGTACCTTCCAGTGTTGCAGACCTGACCCTGGCATTTGTATCATACTCTGTATCGCCAAGGCTGATGGAATGCTGGGTTGCGGTGTTTTTTAATGTAAAGGTCACGGTCCCTGTATCACCCGGCATCAGTACTTCAGGTTCTGTTGTGATCTGTTCAAGCTGGATGGTCCCCTTGCTGTCAAATGTATCCGAACCTGAACCGACCCAGATATTAAGGGTCTTCTCATTCCAGGCCGTGCCTTCATTATCCTGGTAGCGCACCTTTATCGACCTGGTACCAGGTCTTGCATTTTCATCTACATATAAGTGGTATTCCAGTGATGCGTGTCTATCTGGTGATAAGATACCGATATTTCTTCGCGTCTCATCTCCCGCATCCAGTGAAAATGGATACGACGGGATTATTTCAACCGAAACATCCTCGGCCCTTGTGTTACCGATATTTTCAATCTTTATCCATACGTTTACATATTGCCCGATCTCTGCCGGATTCGGGTCACATTGTACGATATCTGCCCTGAGTGCAGCAGCACTGGCCGAAACCGGGATCATGGACATTGCAAATATCAATGCTACTAAAAACAAAGACCCCAGCAAATTCATATATTTCTTTATACTTTTCATAACTCTTCACCTCAATTATTTTCTATTACTCCATCTTTCACCAGCACCATCCTGTCTGCAAATTCTGCAATCTCGGGATCGTGTGTGATCATAACAATTGTCCGGCCCTGTTCATGCAGGTCTAAGAACATTTTCATGATTTCACCAGTAGTTTTTGAATCCAGGTTCCCTGTCGGCTCATCTGCAAGTATCAACATCGGGTCATTTATTAGAGCCCGGGCAATGGCCACTCTCTGGCACTGCCCGCCTGAAAGTTCAGTGGTCTTGTGGTCCATACGGTCTTCAAGTCCAACAAGTTCCAGCAGGTCTCTTACTTTTGTACTGACATCAGTACCGTTCTTTTTAGTAGCAAATGTTGGTAGTTCCACATTCTGGTAAGCAGTCAACCTGGGAATCAGGTTGAAGGTCTGGAATACGAACCCTATCTCACGTCCCCTGAGGTGTGCAAGCTCATTATCCGATATCTGATTTATGTCCTGGCCTTTTACAAAGATCTGTCCCGATGTGGGCCTGTCAAGGCATCCGATCATGTTCATCAATGTGCTTTTACCGGAACCCGACGGACCCATAATAGCAAGGAATTCACCAGACCTGACTGTGAGGTCAATGCCATTAAGGATCGGTATTTCCGTACCTCCCCGCTGATAACTTTTCCTAACATCGATGATATCAATGACTGTGTCACCATCCGCAGACGATTCACTAACAATTTGTTCTTCCATATTATCCACCTTATTCATATATTGTTTAATTATTCACAAACCGGTCTATTTTTAGACACGTATAG
>PYCK01000094.1 GCA_009649835.1 Candidatus Methanocomedens sp.
GATTGCTATTTTTCACTTTTTAAGTTTAAGTGCATACTTGAATATATCAGTATGATGATGTAATTAATAATATTTTATATCATCATACTGATATAATCTGATACAAAATATATCAGTATAGTGATATAAGAGTAGCCAGCGCAAGCAGGGTATCTATGACGACAGGTTCATAGGACCGTACAGGCAGACCACGGCGAGGGTGCATAAATACGGCAGCAAGATAGTACTTCAAGTCGTGCACGGCACCAGCCTGCAGGGCAAGAACGATCTTTGGCAAGATTGGCTATAAGGGACCATGCCCGCCGCTACGGGCAAGCCACACAGGTATTTTTTCAAGGTATATGCTCTGGACATCACACTGGACATAAAGAGCGGTGCAACCAAATCCCGGCTTGGGGCTGCCATGTCAGGGCACATCCCGGGTAAAGGAGAAATTGTCGGGAAATACAGACGGTAAAACGTCTTTACCTTTTCGGTTTTGATAAGTTTCCTGTTCTCAAGATCCCGTGCCCGGATGTATGCACATATCCTTATCTTCCAGTGAATAAGCGATAGGTACAAGTGGGATTCAGTGATAATAATGATACATGTCCGACCTACTGGAAAGATCCCTGAAAGCAGCTCCAATCGTGAACCGCGGCGAGTACAATTATTTCATACATCCCATTACTGACGGAGTCCCGTATCTGGAACCTGCCCTGCTAAATGAAGTGACTGACAGGATAATGGCTGTTGCCAAACCCGGCTTTGATAAGATACTTACCATCGAGGCCATGGGCATCCATATCGGAACAGCCCTGGCCCTAAGGACAGGTAAACCCATGTCCATAGTCCGGAAACGTCCGTATGAGCTTCCGAATGAAGTAAAGATACACCAGGCCACTGGCTATTCTAAAGGCGAACTGTACCTGAACGGGATATCCCCAGGTGAGCGTTTGATCATAGTCGATGATGTGGTCAGCACAGGCGGGACGCTGGAAGCCGTGTGGCAGGCCGTGGGGATCGCTGGTGGAATTATCGTGGATACCGTTGTGGTCATCGAGCGGGGAGATGGCGCAAAGCAGCTCAGGCAGGCAGGTTTGCCTGTGAAGACCCTGGTAAGGGTCGATGTTGGCCCCGAGGGTGTGGAGATATTAGGATAATATATTCATCACAGCCATGAACAATTCATCCTTTCTTGATATCTTTGACTTTGACCTGGAACGGGTAGTTGACCTGATCAACCGATCAGAAGCAAGGACTGTGGGTCTTCAATTCCCGGAAGGCTTTAAGAGGCAGGCATTTTCCATAGCAAGGGAACTGGAAGATAAGACCGGGGCTGTTGTGATTGTATCCGGCAACCCATGTTTCGGGGCTTGTGATATCGATATGGTACTCAAAGGTTCTGTGGATATCATGTTCCATTTCGGGCATTCCGAACTTGTGGACGGGCTGGATAATGTAATTTTCATGGAAACACCTGCCAGGGTTGATATCGGGCCTGTGGTTGAAATGGCGGCTGTTGAACTGGATGCAGGCACAGTGGGTCTTGTGACCACTGTCCAGCATGTCCATCAACTGGACAAGGCCAGGAATATCCTGGGGTCAAGTGGCATGTCGTGTGTGGTAGGCACCGGTGATTCGCGGATCAAATATCCGGGACAGTTGCTGGGGTGCAACTTTTCGGCTGCCGGGGTGAACTGCGACAGCTACCTGTATATCGGAAGCGGGAAGTTCCATCCATTGGGTGTGGCTGTGGCAACAAGGCGAAAAGTACTGGCAGCCGACCCCATGTTGAACACTGTTGAGTGGGTGGACCCTGAAAGGATATTGAGGCAAAGGGGCGGGGTGATCGCCAGGTGTCTTGATGCCACTTCCTTTTGCATAATCGTATCCACCAAGATAGGGCAGGAGAGAATGGGACTGGCACGGCGGCTGGCCGAACTTGCTAAAAAGCATGGTAAGGAACATATCATAATTTCACTTGACAATATCACTCCCGATGCCTTGTTGCAGTTCAAGGTGGATGCTTTTGTAAATACGGCATGTCCGCGCATTGCGATAGATGAGGGTGGACGGTTCAATGCGCCTGTGCTTACGCCAGTGGAGTTTGAGATTGTGCTCGGTGAGCGGGACTGGTCTGACCTGGTGTTTGATGAGATAAGGGATGATGCCATACAGTAAGGTTATTAAATATTGAACTAAATGTGTACCTGAGGTGACCTGTATGTCTAAATTTAAAAAAAGAGACTTGGAACGTAAAGGTGAAAAGAAAAAACAGATCCTTGAAAAAAAATTGATTAAGAACAATCTTGAGTCTTTGACAGGGTCAGAAGGGGAAATTGCGAAGTTACCCGAAGAGGAGTAGTTCTGGTTGCAGGTAGGGATAAAGATACTTGCCGGAGGCGTCCTTGAAAAAACAATTGAAGTAGAAGAAGGAAGTACCTATAGTGATATCCTTGCAGAACTTGGGATCAACCCTGAGACTGTTGTGGTGATGGTCGACGGCAGGCCGGTACCTATAGATGATATCGTGGATTCAAGTCGAATTGATATCCTTAGAATCGTATCAGGAGGATGATCAACTACGGATAATCCTCCACCCTGACCGCAGTACCCGGGGGTTGGTAGCAAACCTTGTTATTGGCGGTACGACCGCAATTGGAGTGAAAGCCGTAGCAAGGTCCAGGTCCCAGTCCAGTACAGGCTGCGTGAAATCAGGTGTAAAGGAAATATTGTACTGTCCCGACAGGGCGTGCAGATATCCTGTCAACATGCCTGTGTAGGCGGGATCCTCCAGGCCGTAGACGGTATCCAGTTCAAAATGCCTGAATTTAAATATGGATAGCAAATCCCTGATAAGCCGCATTAACGGGCCTATCAGAGGAGTGAAATTCTTTACTTGCGGAATGGATCGGGATTTGACGGATTTTTTTATGTCCTTGGTTTCAGGTGGTTTTTCTTTATACTGCCGATGGATCAACGTGCGGCCCAGAATGAGTATATCTGTTTGTTTATCCTTTAATTCATATTGAATGGCAAGTATCAACCAGCTTATGCTAAGACTACCGTCTATTATTCCTTCTGACCCGGAAGATCGGGCACGGATAGTAACAGGGAATAGCAGCACAACTATGATCATTACTATTACTATTCCCATCAGGAGCCAAATCATTTCAATTGTGATTGGTTTTTAGTTGGCCTCGGTTTCACCGGTTTTCGCCTTATTTTTCTCTTCCATTATCGATTTGCATTTTTCCATCATTTCCGGCATTATCTCGGTAAGCTGGGCCAATACACCTTTCCCCTTGATGCTAAATACCTGGACATCCTCTGGCGTCACCACAAGGAAAGCCACGGGTTGAATAGAAGCACCACCGCCCCCGCCACCGCCGGTACCTTCCTCGCCTGCTTTCTTTTTGCCTTCCCCTCCACCACTGCCAAAACCAAAGCTGACCTTGGTCACTGGTATGATGGTCTTACCTTCCACTATAATATGTTCTCCAATCACGGTCTTGGTGGAGACCATGTCGGCAATCTCTTCTGTAATGGTCTTTAATAAATCGTCCACTATCAAAACTCTAACCTCCACTAATTTGGTTGTGTGTAAAAGTATATGTATCTATCCCTGAGAATTGTACTTCTTAAATAGCCCACTGACGTATGATTTGCTCTACTCTCACATGGAGTGTAGATTTGACTGATTTGAGTTGCTAAAAAGGTTAAGGCAATTGTTTTCATTCAAAACTACCTATAATCGGAGATACTGGTTGAAGCCATAATTATTATATAGAAGTACAAACAGTTACAAGTGCTCTAATTATATTATTAATATTACAGGGATCATAATTACCGGAGGAAGAAGATCAATGGCAGGATTAGGCGGACAGCCTATAATTATTATTGACCCGGAAAAAAGCAGGACGACAGGCCGGGACGCACAGTCAGCAAATATCATGGCAGCAAGGACAATTGCAAATGCTGTGAAAACCACATTGGGACCCAAAGGCATGGATAAGATGCTGGTCAATGCTGTGGGTGACATAACAGTTACCAATGATGGCGCAGCTATTTTGCAGGATATTGATGTCCAGCACCCTGCAGCCATGATGATGGTGGAGATATCAAAGACCCAGGAAAAAGAAGTGGGAGATGGTACTACCAGTGCCGTGGTCCTTGCAGGAGAACTGCTGGGCCAGGCTGAAAAACTGATCGAACTTGATGTTCATCCCACAGTTATCATCAAGGGTTTCAGGCTTGCAGCTGAAAAGGCACAGGAAATCCTGGAATCCAATGCAATCGGGATCACAGCTGACGATACCGAAACACTCAGAAGGGTTGCACTCACTGCACTTTCAGGTAAGGGCAGCGAGATGGCACTGGACGACCTGGCAGATCTGACAATAAATGCTATCCGGTCCATTACAGATAATGGAGAAGTAGATATCCAGCACAATATCCAGATCATCCACCAGAGGGGGGGTTCTATAAAGGACACACATCTTCTCAAGGGTATGGTGATCGATAAGGCCCGGGCCCACAAGAATATGCCAAAAAGTGTAAAAAATGCAAAAATTGCGATTCTTGATGTGGGTATAGAGGTACAAAAAACTACTATAAGTGCCAAGATCAAGATATCAACCCCTGATGAACTGGATGAAGCATACAGTGACGAATACCAGACTGTAAAAGAACAGGTGGACAGCCTGATAGCCAGCGGGGCCAATGTAGTGGTCACTGAGAAAGGGATTGACGATATATCCCTGCATTACCTTGCCAAGAATAACATCCTGGCCATTAGGCGGGTCAAGGAGGACGAACTGAAAAAGATCGTTCGTGCCACCAGTGCTGTGATCGTGTCCAATGCCATGGACATATCCCCTGAAGACCTGGGTAATGCCGAACTGGTCGAAGAGAGGGGAATTGGCAATTACAAGATGATCTATTTCGAGGGATGCAATAATCCCAAAGCTGTGACTATACTAGTCCACAGTGGTGCTGATTTTATCACAGATGAGGTTGACAGGGCGCTGGATGATGCACTGAATGTAGTAAAGGTGGTCGTAAACGAAGACAAGATCATGTTCGGTGGCGGTGCACCTGAAATTGAGGTTGCACTGCAGCTTAAGGAATATGCCTCCTCATTAAGCGGACGTGAGCAGCTGGCCGTAGTTGCATTTGCCGATGCAATGGAAGGTCTGCCAAGGAGCCTTACAGAGAATTCCGGCCTTGACCCTGTAGATATCCTGGTACAATTAAGGGCCGAACATAAGAATGGTAATAATACTGTGGGTCTGAACGTGCTGACCGGTGAAGTCATGGATATGAAGGATACCAGTGTGGTCGAGCCGTTAAAGGTCAAGATCCAGTCAATAAAATCAGCGACCGATGCTGTTGCAATGATACTGAGGGTAGATGATGTGTTCGCATCCAAATATACCGGCCTGATGGATGTAAAACCCGAACACAGAATGGATAGCTATGATGGTATTGAAGCTCCTGATATCGGAGATGATTATTAGATACAACGGGCAATAGTACGGAAGGATCAACACTGTATTACATAGAGGTTTGATATGGGGAAGAATAAGGACGTCGAGGTAGACCCATCATCGAATGACACTCTTGAAGATTCTGAAGAGCAAATGGTCGAAACTGAAGAAATAACAGTGGAAGAACCTATTAGTGCACTGGAGGAATCGGGCAGATTAGCGTCAGAGTACCTGGACCATTTGCAGCGGCTTCAGGCAGAGTTCGATAATTACAAAAAGAGAGTGGACAGGGAAAAGGCAGAACTTATTGAATATGCCAGCGCAGAACTGGTATCAGAGTTAATTGACATAATGGAGAACCTTGAACGGGGTGTGGCAAGTGCAAAAGGATCTGATGACATTGACTCCATTGTTAAAGGAATGGAGATGGTCAGCACCCAGTTGAAGGATATTCTTGGATCCAGGGGTCTTAAACCCATAGAAGCTGTGGGTAAAAAGTTCGACCCCCATTACCATGAAGCAATGATGATGACCCCAACTGATGAGTACCCTTACAATACAGTGATCGAAGAGTTCCAGCAGGGATACATGATAAAGGATAAAGTGATACGGTATTCCAAGGTCAGGGTATCGGTAAATGAAAATAATAGTAACAATAGTAATAATAGCGAATAATATATGTTTGTGAATTATTATAGTAAGATGAGGTGAATTGAATGGCAAAGATTATTGGAATTGATCTGGGAACAAGCAATTCTGGGGCTGCTGCACTTATTGGAGGCAGGCCGACAATAATTCCCAGTGCTGAAGGAACGAGTGTAGCTGGAAAGGCATTCCCGTCAGTTGTGGCTTTTACTGAAGATGGGCAAAGACTGGTAGGTGAACCTGCACGAAGACAGGCCGTTACCAATCCCGAAGGTACTGTAATGGCTATCAAGCGAAAGATGGGAACCGGGGAAAAGGTTAAGATCAAGGATAAGGAGTTTACTCCACAGGATATATCGGCTTTTATACTGCAGAAAATAAAACAGGATGCTGAAGCTTTCCTGAGTGATACGGTAGAAAAAGCTGTCATTACTGTCCCTGCATATTTTAACGATAACCAGAGGCAGGCGACCAAGGATGCGGGAGAGATCGCAGGACTTGAAGTGGTACGGATAATCAACGAGCCCACGGCCGCATCACTGGCATATGGCCTGGATAAAAAATCCGACCAGAAGATACTGGTATATGATTTCGGCGGTGGTACACTTGATGTTAGCCTCATGGAAGTCGGGGACGGTGTCTTCGAGGTCAAATCCACATCGGGAGATACACAGCTTGGTGGTACTGATATGGACAATTTGCTGATCGACTATATTGCCGAAGATTTCCTGAACAAGGAGGGAATCGATCTCAGGTCTGACAAGACAGCAAACCAGCGTCTGCGGGAAGCTGCTGAGAAGGCAAAGATCGAGCTTTCCACTACAATGCAGACATCGATCAACCTACCCTTTATTACTGCTAACCAGGCAGGTCCCAAACACCTGGAGATGACACTTACCAGGTCCAAACTGGAAGAACTGGTCATGCCAATTATTGTAAAGACCCGCCAGCCCATGGAACAGGCAATTAAGGATGCGGGATTAAGCACATCTGATATTACTACTATTATTTTGGTAGGCGGGCCTACAAGGATGCCTGTGGTACAGAAGTTCGTAAGTGATATTGTCGGTAAGGAAGCCGAGCGGGGTATTGACCCGATGGAATGCGTGGCAATGGGTGCTGCTATCCAGGCTGGCGTGCTGGAAGGTGAGGTCAAGGATGTGCTGCTGCTGGATGTTACACCTTTGTCCCTTGGTATTGAGACCCTTGGTAGTGTGTCAACGAAGCTAATCGAGCGTAACACCACTATACCAACCAAGAAAAGCCAGATTTTCAGCACGGCTGCCGATAGCCAGCCGTCTGTGGACATCCATGTGCTTCAGGGCGAGCGTGCCATGGCCCACGATAACACCACACTGGGACAGTTCACGCTGGTTGGTATTCCACCGGCACCCAGGGGTATTCCCCAGATCGAAGTAACCTTTGATATCGATGCCAACGGCATCATTCATGTAACAGCCAAGGACCTTGGTACCAATAAGGAGCAGAAGATCACAATCACGGCACCGCATAAACTTTCGGATGACGAGATCAAGTCAAAGGTCAACGATGCCGAACAGTATGAAGAGGCTGACAGAAAAGCAAAGGAACTTATCGAGCTTAAGAACCAGGCCGATACACTGGTATATACTACGGAAAAAGCCCTGTCCGATCTTGGTGATAAGGTCACTGAAGACCAGCGCAAGTCTGTCACCGAAAAGATCGAGAAGACCAGGGAGTCCATCGGTACGGATGATAAGGACCAGATACAGTCTGCCATTGATGATCTGACCAAGGAGATGCAGGCCGTTAGCACCATGATATATGAACAGGCTGCCCAGGAACAGCAGGCGGCTGGTGAAGCGGGGGCCGAAGCCGGGACCGAAGCCGAAGCCGGGACCGATGAAGCTACTGACGAAAATGTAGTGGATGCCGAATATGAAGTAGTGGACGAGGAAAAGGATAACTGATCCTTTTCCTTAACTTTTTTTATTAATTACACTGAATAATGGCTGATAAGCGCGATTACTATGAAATTCTGGGCGTTAATAAGGACGTCAAAGAAGATGAACTGAAAAAAGCCTACAGGAAACTGGCATTAAAGTACCATCCTGACCGCAATAAAGAGGCTGGTGCTGAAGAGACGTTCAAGGAGATCAGCGAAGCCTACGCAGTGCTTAGCGACCAGGAGAAACGTACCAAGTACGACCAGTTCGGGCATGCTGGTGTGGACGGACGCTGGAGCCAGGAAGATATCTTCAGGGGTGCGAACTTCGAAGACATGTTTGGGGGTTCCGGTGGCGGTGGTTTCGGGGATAGTATATTTGATATTATTTTTGGCGGCAGGGGTCGCAGACGCGGTGGTCCCCAGAGGGGGTCTGACCTCAGATATAGTATGACCATATCCTTTGAGGATGCGTTCCACGGAATGGAGCAAAAGATAAGTATACCCAGGACTGAGAACTGTAGCGTATGCAAGGGGAGCGGCGCAAAACCAGGTACCGAAGCCAAGACCTGCGGTACATGCAGGGGGAGCGGCCAGACCACCAGTGCACAGAATACGCCTTTCGGGCAGTTCATGACCACAAGTACCTGTCCCACATGCAGGGGCAGGGGTAAGGTGGTCGATGTTCCATGTACTAAATGTCATGGCAGCGGCAGGGTACAGAAGAAGCGGAAGATCAAGATTAAAGTGCCTGCCGGTATTGAAAGTAATTCGAGGATGAGGGTGGGTGGTGAAGGTGAGCATGGAACTGCTGGCGGGCCGCCTGGTGACCTTTTCGTTGATATTTATGTGAAGCCGCATAAGACTTTTAAGCGCGTGGGGGACGATATACTTGTAGAGAATGATATCAGTTTTACCCAGGCTGCTTTGGGTGATGAGATTATAGTGTCTACAGTGGATGAGAAGGTGAAGCTAAAGGTTCCTGCCGGGACTCAAACATGGGCTACTTTCAGGGTGAGGGGTAAGGGTATGCCCTATATGCACGGGCACGGGCAGGGGGACCTGCATGTGAGGATGAATGTAAAAGTGCCTAAAAAGTTATCCTTAAAGCAGAAGGAGGTTTTGCGGGAGTTTGCCAGGCTTAGTGGGGAGAAGCCTGCAAAGGAGAATGAGAAGGGACTGTTCGAGAAGGTTGTTGACGGGGTGAAGGAGAAGATTTAGGGTGGGGATTATCCTTACCAATAACGCAACAAGACTATATTTTTTTTACTTACCATAAAAAAGTCAATTTTTCCCAGCCTTCAATCCCTCTTTAGCCTTCACTATCCGCACCAGCGCAGTATTATTGGGCGTTTCAATCCCGTACTCTTCTCCCAACCGCACAACTGCCCCATTGATAAAATCAATCTCGGTCCTCTTCCCCCGCAATATATCCTGAAGCATCGACGACCTATGCTCCCTTGTGGGAGGAAGCTTTTGGTCCCACAGAATCTTAAGATACTCCTCAGGCGACTCCAGCCCCAGGTCAACTCCACAGGCACCAGCCACCTGGAATGCTTCTGATATCATCTTTTCAATGAGCCACCTGGTATCGGGATTGTCCGCAATATCGCCATAAGGGACCTCCAGTAAAGCTGACAGCGGGTTTAACGCAATACTGTACAGTGCCTTGTGCCAGATATCCCGCATGGTATTAGCCGATGTCTTAGTAGGGATACCAGCATCATCCAGCATCCTGGCAATGGCCTCCACTCTTGGTGTGGGTGGTTGGTCCATTTCACCCACAAGGGTTTCTGATGCAATGGCCGTCACTTCCACTCTGCCTGGTTCAGGGATAATAGCCCCGAATATCGCCATCGCCCCAATTGTTCTGTCCCTGCCTGCTATACCTGCCAGGGTCTCCACATTGCCCAGCCCGTTCTGCATGGAGACCACCATAGTGTCAGGCCCCACCATGGACAGCGCATCCCTGGCTGACGTGGCTGTATCAAAAGACTTGACAGTCAGGAACACGAGATCCATATACTTGTGAGGCGGCGATGTCACAGCATCAAGGTTAAGTACTGTATGCCTGCCCCAGATCCCACTGATATGCAGGCCGCTTTGGGAAATGGCATCCATGTGGGACTTACGCCCGACAAGTGTCACCCCGTGGCCCTGCCTTGCAAGCATGCCGCCAATGACAGAACCTATAGCCCCTGCACCCATTATGGCGATGCTCATCTTCCCGGAGTCCATGCAGGTACATAGGGCTGGAGCTCATTAAATAACCTTAACTCTGCTTTTTAGGGAATATATCAAGTCCAAGTTTTTCATCCAACTCTCGTACCTTCTTTGGCACTTCAGTAATCAAACCTCCCTCCTTCAAATCAATGTGGTATACTCTACCATACTTGTGCAATAGATCAATCGGTGTAATCTTGCGATTCAACCCAACCTTCTTCAATAGATTCTCTATTGTGCAATGCATGTAAAGAGAAATAAATGAAACAAAGACGTGTCCAAATACGCTCTCATCACTTTGCAGATACAATTTATCGGCATCAAGAACAGTCTTGTACGTATCGAACATCTTCTCAACAGATTCTCTTTTTTTTAATAGCTCAAATACCTCATATTCCTCAACGTCCAAGTTGGACACAATCAGAATTTGTCCAGATCGTTTCATCCTTTCGTTGAGTTGCTTCTTGTCGATCTTTCCTTCATCCAGCTTCTTATGCAGCATTTTCTGCTCCTCAAGCTTCAGATCTTGATCATCAAAAAGATAAAGGGTATAGTTATCGAACTTCTTATTCCCACACCTAATCAAGCGTTTATGATACGTGAAATGCTTATTTAGATGAATGCGGTTTTTATAGTATTTACTATTCCTTTTTGTGGGAAGTATGTAAGACATCTTCTTTTTTTCAAGAAATTTCATTGTACCATCGGAAAAGAAACCACGGTCTAGAATCAAGGTTTTCCCTTTTGTATCAATCTCTTTGATTGAGTTATACAGCGTGGCTATGTCCTTTACACTTCCTGGAATGGATCGTATCATTACCGGTAAACCGGTATCAGCACTGCACAGAAGTGCAAGATTTATTTGCGGCACATGCAAATGGTTCTTATTATACCCTTTCTCTGCTTGAGCTATGCTCATGGAACGTGAGAACATGGAACTCAAGTCATAAACCAGTTGATTGCTTTGATCAACTAGTTTATTGAATATTACATTTTGACCAACACGGTTCATACCTATGCTATGTAATACTTTGGAGAGATTTTTTGGATTCAGTTGAGGGTCGATGTGCTCGACATTGTAGAGTTTCTCCCATGATTCTTTTGCACGTTTCATGGGCACGTATCCATTGATACGAACCATTGCAAGTGAATAAATTTCTTCCCAACAATCTGGAAATGCATCTATCAATAATGGTTTGAGTGTTTTCATCAACTCATGTAGTACCATTGAGTTTCCATATTCTGTAACATTTCTTATATCGGATGAATTGAGTTTTTTTCGCTTTCTTGATTCGATTAATCCATCATCTTTGTCGAGTTTACCAATGTATTTTGAGGTTTTTCTTGGCTTTTTGAGTTCCTTATCCCAGTAGGTTGTTGAGTGGTATACATAGTGATTTTTTCCTATTACTTTTATTTCAAGGCACTTTGTGCCTTGTTCTCTCTGCTTTTCTAACCAATTCTTTGCCCATTTATCCATATTCGGTAATTAGGGAATAGAAATATATAAAAGTATCGAAATAATCGAGTGGAAGCGAAAACAAATTAAAAAATTAAGATAAGATATTCCCTATTTCGGCGGAGTTAAGGTTAGTAGTATATCTGGTACTGCGTATGCATACATTTGGACGATTCTTCTTCTTTCATGCTTTTATTACCACCTTTCTAAGTCACTATATCCCTAACTTAATTACCGTAGGTCTATATACAATACCTACCATCCGTTTTTCCATCTCGTTTGTTAATATAGATTTGCATATTCCTTCCTTACTATGCCCTGAAACCCACATAAATATAATGCTTCCTGAACAACTTCAGAAAGCATCCCACAATCAAACCACCAACACCCAATTAAA
>PYCK01000095.1:0-6214 GCA_009649835.1 Candidatus Methanocomedens sp.
GGCGTACCAGCTATTTTTAAAAATGGTATACCAATACCGGCAAGTGCCAGGGAAGCAAATAACATGGTGATGCCCGTGATCTTCATCTTACTCATCAGACCACCCATTTCACGCAGATCATTTGTACCAGTCGAATGAATGACACTGCCTGCACATAAGAACAGACATGCTTTGAAGAATGCATGATTGATCAAATGGAACATGGCAAAACCTACTGCTGCAGCACCTATTACCGATCCCATTCCCAGTGCCAGCATCATATATCCAAGCTGGCTGATCGTGGAAAAGGCAAGTACACGTTTGATATCGTTCATTACCAGTCCCATAGTAGATGCGAACAGTGCTGTAAAACCTCCTACGTAAGCTACAACCATCAGCGAATCCGGTGCCGCAATGAACATCGGGAATGTCCTGGCAACCAGATACACACCAGCCGTTACCATAGTAGCTGCATGGATCAAGGCCGACACCGTAGTGGGACCTTCCATTGCATCAGGCAACCATACATGTAGCGGGAACTGCCCGCTCTTACCTACCGCACCGCCAAAGAAGAGCAGTGTAATAATAGTAAGTTGACCTGAGGGTATATGATGAATATTTTCGAATATCGTACTGAACTGGAGCAGATATACTGTCTCATGCCCTGTTAAATGAGGAAGCACATGTTCTCTCATATTAAAGAATAATATTACTATACCAGCCAAAAACAGCACATCACCCACACGGGTTGTGAGGAATGCCTTCTTTCCGGCAGCAGCTGCTGTAGGTTTCCTGAACCAGAACCCGATCAACAGATATGAACACAGTCCTACCAGTTCCCAGGCAATAAAGAACTGAAGGATATTATCTGCCAGCACCACACCCAGCATTGCAGCAGTGAACAATGCGGTCTCTGCAAAATATCTGGGTTTGGCTGGATCATGTGCCATATAACCTATAGCATAGATGTGGATGAGCAAACTCACAAAAGTGACCATCATCAACATTACACTTGCCAGAGGATCTATCAAAATACCAACGTTCAATACTGAAAACCAATGAGCAGATACCTCAATGGGTACACCTGTTTCATTTATCTGTAAAAATGCCAGTACAGATATAATACAGGATATGGCTATTGCCAGTATCGGTATATATCCTCCGCCTGAGGGGAGTTTCTTGCCAAAGGCAAGGGTAAGTACGAATGCTAACACCGGAAGTGCCGGTATCAAATATACTATATTATCAACAGCCATATCTTACCACCTCAGGATGTTGATATTGTCGATATTGACATTGTTCTTAGACCTGAATATACTCATTAATATTGCAAAACCAATAGCTGCTTCAGCCGCTGCCAAAGCAATACTGAACAGCACAAAAACATGACCGTTCACCTGGCTGAAATGTGATGCAAAGGCTATCAGGTTGATGTTAGCTGCATTAAGCATCAGTTCTATACACATCATGATCATAATTCCTGACCTTAATGTCATCACACCATAAACACCAATGCAGAACACAATGGCTGCAACAATTAGATAATAACTGACCGGTAACATTACTCATCCTCCTTCTTGGCCATGTAAAGACTCCCTAAGAGTGCCGCTAACAGGATCAGTGCAAGAACCTCAAAGGGGATTACATATTTGGTGAACAATAGTCCTCCCACATGTTCAATCCCACTTGCATCCTTTGACCCGTCTTCCCAGACTGTATAATCAATAGGTACACTTTCTGGCAGAGTGCTTGGCACTAAAGGCTCTAATCCGACAACACTAACAATCGCAAATACTAATACTGCCATCAACATAAGTGCAGTCACCAGGTTAATTATATTCCAACTTTTACTTGGTAATTGTTCCATAATCACTCCACCTCCTGGTTTCTCGTAGTAAGCATTACTGCAAAGAGTATCATCACTCCAATGGCTCCTACATACACCAGTATCTGCACTACAGCTACGAACTGTGCACTAAGCAACACATAAAATCCGGCAGCACTCATCATAGCTATAACACAATGGAAAGCACTGTGTACTACTTCCTTTGATTTTACCACCATGATGGATGAACCGATCATGATTATTGATATGATTGCAAAAGGTATTATCTGTAGGTCTATCATTTCGTATACCCCCCTGTCCTGCCTTCAAGTTCGGCTTTATTCGGAGCTGCAAGCTGGTCAGGGCTGTAGACTGTTTCTTCCTTGGTCCAACAAGCCAGTTCGAAGTGTTTTGTCATAGACAGTGCCCCATTCGGACAAAAATCAACACACAATCCGCAGAACATACAATGCCCGTTATCAAACTGTGGATACCATTTTCCGCTTTTTACTATCTCAATAACATCATTGGGACACATCTGGGAACATATGCCGCACCCAACACATTTATCCATATCCAGATGTTGCTGCCCCCTGAATGCATCCGGCAGATCCATTATTTCTTCCGGATAAAGTCTCGTTACAGATTTTGTATATACAGTGCGAAGAGTTATTTGTAAATTTTTCAATACCATCTTTTTCCCCTCCTATGCCCACAATAATCCTATGATAGTTGACCACACAAGGTTCAACAATGCAAGTGGAATTAATACCTTCCAACCTATATCGATGACCTGGTCGATCCTGTATCTCGGCAGGGCAGCTCTGATCCATATAAAAAGCATCATCACCATTATTGTCTTGGCAATCACCCAGAAGATTCCGGGAATGTATAGATTGCCGACAATCGGGAGACCATTCCATCCACCCAGGAATATCAGGGTAACAATAAAAGAACCCACAACTGCATGGAGATATTCAGCAAAGAATGCCAGCCCCCATCTCATCCCGCTGTATTCCGTAGCCCATCCTGCGACAAGTTCTTCTTCTGCTTCAGTTTGGTCAAAGGGTATTCGTCCCACATCAGCCAACAAGGCTATGAAGAATACTACAAAACCCAACGGCTGTGCAATAATGAACCATATACTTGACTGGGCTTCCACTATTTCCACGATATCCAGTGAATGCGCCATTACTGCCACACTAATAACAGTAATACCCAGTGGGATTTCGTAACCAATCATCTTTGCTACGTTCCTGAACGCGGCAAGCACTGCATATTTACTGCTTGAACCCCATCCTGCCATAAATGTAGCAAAGATGGCCAATCCGGACACAGCTTCAAGATACAGGATACTGATATCCATTCGGGATACTGCTACAGCATATTCGTTCCCCTTGATCACAAGAAGATCAAAAGGAATTACTGCCACCATCAAAAAACCTGACGTGAGTGCAACAATCGGTGCACCTATAAATAACCATTTATCAGCCTTGGCAGGGATAATATCTTCTTTAGTGAATAGTTTGATAGCATCTGCGATCAACTGCAATACACCAAATCGACCGCCTACCCGATTAGGACCAATCCTGGATTGCATATCTCCCAGGAACTTGCGCTCCAGATATACCATTACAAGAGCTCCGCCAAACACGGCTCCTATCACAAGCCCGCCAAGAACACCCCTGATCCAGGGCGCAAAATCGTTGGTTGCAAAAATAATAACAAGGTAATGCATAATTAGATCATATATTTCTATAATTGCCATAAATTACACCTCCTACCTATCTACCTCACTGGTACATGAATCCATACTCGCTGCTATGGCTGCCACATCAGCTACGTATCCTCCCACCAATAATGGCGGAAGTGCCTGTGCCGTAGCAAAAGCAGGACCCCTGATCCTGAACCGATATGGTTTATCGGAACCGTCAGAAATTATGTACATTCCCATTTCTCCCCTCGGATCTTCAATACGGGCATACACCTCTCCGGGTTTGGGCCGCGTGATATATGGTGTTACATCCTGCTTATACGGACCCGAAGGCATCTGGTCCAGACACTGTTCAATAATATAGATACTCTCAAGTATCTCCAGTAATCGTACTTTGACCCGTGAGAATACGTCACCATCAGTCTGGGTGATTACCTTGAAATCAAGATCATCATATACCAGATAAGGTTCCATCCGTCTCAGGTCATACTCCACTCCGGCGGCCCTTAAAGGCGGTCCTGCCACACCAAGTTCACCGGCTTCTTTGGCAGTTAATACTCCTACACCTTTAGTCCTTCTGAGGTATATCGAATCACTGGACAACATCTCATCATGGGATTTGACCTGTTTCTTCAGTTCTCCCAGGGTTTTTAATGCCATCTCCTTATAACCTGGAGGCAGGTCATTCGCTACCCCGCCAAACCTTGCATAATTATGGTTCAGTCTTGAGCCCGTAATAGCTTCCAGCAGGGACACTACCCCTTCTCGCTCCCTGACCATATAGATGAACATGGTCAAAAAGCCCACGTCTGTAGCATATTCACCTATTCCTAACAGATGGCTCTGTAATCTGCAAAGTTCATTAGTTAATACCCTGAGATACTTGGCACGCTCAGTTGGTTCTATGCCCAACAGTTCCTCAACACCACGGCAATAGACATCGTTGTTGGAATTAGAGGCAAGATAACATATCCTGTCTGTCAGCGGAAGGATCTGGAGATATGTCCTGTCTTCAAACACCTTTTCCATACCTTTATGAATATAACCTATCTTGAGTTCGGCTTCCCTTATTGTTTCACCCTCGATCTTCAAATCAAGCAAAAAAGGACCAGGTTGCAGCGGATGCTGTGGTCCGAGATGCAGGAGTATCTCAGATGGTTTGGTAGGGGAAGTGATTTGAGTTGCTTCATGCGTCATTATTCATCACCTATGTTAGATCGGGATACCCAGCGTAATCTTTACGCAGTGGCCATTCTCCTTCCATTTCTTCTATCAGCAATAGGACCTTCATATACGGACAATCATTAAATTTGATCCCATAAAGTTCATATGTTTCCCTTTCATACCAGTTTGCATTCCAGTAGATACCACATAGTGAATCTATATTCGGATCATCTCTTGGTAATGAAGCTTTTAATGTTATGACCAACGGTGCCGAATATGATGTGACATGATATACCACCTCCATCTTATCAGGAGGATAATCCACACCTGAAACACAGGAAAGATGGTCGAAACCGTTGTCAAGTAAAAACTGCATGATCTCTTTTACTTTGCCTGGATCTATTCTTGCTACCGCCCTGTTAGGTGAGGGGACATCCACATCAGAAACTGCATCCTTGAACGTATTTGACAGTTCTATCATGATGGTTTTATCGATCTTTTCATCTCCCATATTTTACACACCACCATCTGCTGGATTTGGTATTACAGTCCTGTCCTGCTCAGCCACGATCTTTTTCTGAAGTTCAATGAAACCCTGTAAAAGAGCTTCGGGTCTTGGCGGACAGCCAGGAATATAAATATCCACAGGGAATATTTCATCAAGATGTGTGACTGTACTATATGATTCCCACCAGGGACCGCCGGAGATTGCACACTCACCCATCATCAATATCCACCTAGGTTCTAACATCTGGTCCCAGACCCTTTTTAGAGCAGGCAGATATTTCTTGGAAACATAACCACTGATCATCATTACATCAGCCTGTCTCGGGGAACACCTCGGGATGATACCAAACCTGTCAGTGTCATAATGGGCTACACCCACGCATATTTGTTCAATTCCGCAGCAACCCATCGGATGGGTCATGAACCATAACGAGTTCTTTCTGCCCCAGTTCACAATTTTCTGGAGCGGTGAATTTTTAATGAACTCTTGTATTGCGCTAGCAGAAGTGACCGTAACATTCGGTGGAAGTTCAGCCTCTATCTCACCCATTCCAAGACCCCCTTCTTCCATTCATATACAAGTCCTAATAGTACAACAATCATAAACAATACCATCGCTAAAATGCTAAATCCTGTAGTAAAACCTGGTGTAGTCACAGAATCATTCACATAAACAGTAACCCATGGGTAAAGGAACAACAATTCAACATCAAACAATACAAAAAGTATTGCATATGCATAATATTCGACATTAAACATCATGTTCGCACTACCGGTGGGCACAGAACCACTTTCATAGGTTGTGAACTTAATTGGATTCTTGCTTCTCGGCGATATCTGCTTTACAATAAACATTATTGCCAAGGGTATTACTAAACCAAATACAATGAAAATAGCTACAGGTATAAAATTATCAATAATCTCCGCCATATCATCACCTATATGTCCATTCGATATTGAGAGTTGAATTCTATGTATAAAAATGTTATGAAATGTTCATGGGATTTTAATGGTCCCATGTTTCG
>PYCK01000095.1:6468-12565 GCA_009649835.1 Candidatus Methanocomedens sp.
ACATGAAATATTAATGCCAAAATGTATTTTCTCAGAGGTAATCCCCGCAGATGCTATACTAACACTCAATTTACCCATACCGATAAAAAGATCATCACCGCTGCGCATCGATTCTATGCCGTGGTGAAATAAGACATCCTTTGCACAGACAACCAGCAAGCGCTGCATATAATATGCAAGCCTGATGCTGCCCGGTGAATCGAACCGCTCAACTATGAAGTGCAGCATATCCCCACCCTTTATGGCTAGATTATTCTGCAGATCTTCCAGGTCCTTGATATTTGAATCCGGAATATCCATAGCTCCCCTGAACAACACAATGCTGTCCCCGGAAATACCTTTTGAGTAAGCCCACAGCGGTTCTATCTGGGAGCCATCATAATCCAGGGTACCTGGTAGTATCTCTATTTTCATGTAACCTGATGCCCCGAGGGAATAAAATATAAAATAATACTACTTCCCTATTGTTATTTCCATTGCTGATACGTTGGTTTCGCCGCGGTCCGATGTTACCTTTTCTGTGGATATGATAATATCCCTCACTTCCACATCTTTGAGGAACCTGTTCCTCACCACTTCCGCAACATCAACAGCTCTTGAAATGGCCCTGCCGCGTGCTTTGATAGTTACTTTATTGGTACCACCATTGAACTGGGTTACCACTGCAAGTACATAGTTCATCACTGGTTTGTTACCGACATATACTACATCGTCATTTTCCATTTCGCCACCTCACTGAAATCAATATGGGTATTAAATCAATATGGGTATTAATACCTTTCAGCTATTCTACATATATTTTACTAATAAAACAGTTGAAAAACCAATATTCACTCATTTTGTAAGCATCCTGGCATCCACTGCTACCGAGCCCTGGGAATACACGATCAACGGATTAATGTCGATCTCAGTGATATCAGGATTCTTCTCAAGCATAGAGGATAATGCAGTGATCACATCAATAATGGCATCCAGATCAGCGGATTCCCTGCCCCTTGCACCTTCAATGATAGGACTGCCCTTTATCTCCAATACCATCTCACGTGCCATCTCCCTGTCCACTGGTGTAACCCTGAAGGAAACATCCCTGCATATCTCCACAAATATACCACCCAGGCCGAACATGATCACATGACCGAACTGAGGGTCCAGTTTGGCACCGATGATCACTTCAAGTCCGGGTTCGGCCATCTTCTGCAGTACTACTCCTTCGATCCTGGCTTCCGGCAGGTGCTGTTTCACAGACTTCATCATCCCATGATATGCATCCTTTACCTCTTTATCCGAACCCAGGTCAAGTATAACGCCGCCCACATCGCTTTTATGAGTGATATCACGAGAAAGGAGTTTCATTACAACAGGATGACCCAGGGTTTTGGCTACTTCCACTGCCATCCCGGCTGAAGATGCCGCAGCCATTGGGAGTACGGGAATATTCCAGTCCCCTAATAATTTCCAGAGCCGTTCCTCATTCCCGTTCATTCCTTAACCTTCTTTAAAAATCCATGATGCTTGACCAGGGATGCCAGGGCCTTAACAGCCCTCTCAGGCACAGGGTAATTGGGAAGACCGCCAGCTTTTAAAATATCTATCCCCGCTTCTGTGCCTGCACCTCCAAGCCAGCATGTTATTACTGGTTTAAGACATCTACCGCGGTGAATATCTACAATAGCATTTGCCGGGATGCGGGAATCCCACATCACGGTATGTACATAGATCACGATCAACGCATCGATATTGGGGTCACGCAACATATGTTTGACGATACCGTTATAGGTCTCGTAAGATGCCAGTCCGGCCGTATCTACCGGATTGCTGTATGATGCGAACTTTGGAACCAGTTCCTTGATACTGGCTCTTGTACCTGGCTCAAGACCCGGTATTGCCAGACCCAGTCGTTCACATGTGTCAGATGCTATGATACTGGCACCGCCGCCATTGGAAATTATTCCCACCCTGTTGCCCGCGGGTGCGGGCTGGACCGAAAGGGCCAGTGCAGAATCAAAAAGATCATCAATATTCTCGATCCTGATAATACCTGCCTGTTTAAAGGCGGCACTGTAAACATCATCCGAGCCTGCCAGGCTACCTGTGTGTGAGAAAACAGCCTTTGAACCGCTCCGGGTCCGGCCGGCCTTTACCGCAAGAATGGGTTTGGATATGCCCTTGGCCAGTTCCATGAACTCCCGGCCGTGATTGATACCCTCGATGTACATTGCGATCACATCTGTCTGTTTGTCATCAGCAAGATATTCCAGTAAGTCCACATCATCAACATTGGCCTTGTTGCCAGTGCTTACCACGATGTTCAGGCCGATCCCCATCTCCATTGTCCAGTCAGCCAGGGCCAGTCCCAGTGTACCGCTCTGGGTAATAAAGGATATGCCGCCCTTTGCAGGTAGTTTAGAGATAATGCTGGCATTCATGCCTGCATGGGCATTGACCACTCCCAGTGTGTTCGGGCCGATAAGCCTCATGCCGTATCGGTCTACAATCCCCATCAACTGTTCTTCAAGCTGCTTCCCCTCGCCACTCACTTCGCGAAACCCTGCAGTGACCATAATAATGCCTTTAATTCCTTTCTGGCCGCATTCTTCTGTTACTGCAAGTGCGTGGGATATGGGTACAACGATCACTGCCAGGTCTACAGGACCCGGTATATCCAGCACAGAAGGATAACATGTCTGCTCAAGGATGTCCGTTGCCTTCGGGTTCACAGGATATACAGGGCCGGGAAACCCATTGCCCAGCATGTTCTTCAGTATGGTATAACCCCATTTACCTGGTGTTGCCGATGCCCCGATAACGGCTATGGATTCCGGTTCGAATATCGCTTTTAACGTCAGTTGTATTTCTCCCGATATTTCATTTTTCAGCCAGACACGATACACCCTTTCTTGATAGTCAGGGGTATTTCACATCTGTAGGTTCATGTATTTATTACATTGTTTTAATAAATATTGTTTTTTTAAACAATTCATAAGGTTTATAAGATGCATTAATAATATTGCTGGTTGTATGATACGAAAGTGTCCGAAACATGGTTTTTTCAGAGGAGAAGTATGTCAATGCGGCGAGGCGGGCAGTTATGTGCTGGATGATGAGCGCACTGAACGAATGGGGCGGTTCCTTTCCGGAGCATTGCGGCATTTTCCGGATGACCTTGGGCTGGCCATGAACCAGCATGGCTGGGTAGATGTTGATGTTCTGGTGGATGTTATGATGGCAAGGTATCCATGGGCATCCCGTAACAGGTTGATGGCAATGGTGGAATCTGATAATAAGGATCGGTACCAGGTATCAGACAAGAATATCAGGGCCAGATACGGACACTCGGTTGAAATTGACCTGGATTTTCCTGAGAACGACCTGGAGTCTGTATATTACGGTGCCAGCCAGGAAGAGGCAGATATGATACAGGAAATGGGTGTCAGGCCTGTACGCCAGAGATATGTGCACCTGAGTTCCACTTACGAGAAGGCTGTGGAGGCTGCCAGTGTGCATACTGAGAATCCGGTTATCTTCAGGGTGGATGCCTTTGCTGCTATGGAAGGTGGTGTGGAAATGATGGTAGTGAACGAGTTTATCGTGCTGTCCGAGGAGATACCGCCTGAGTACCTGGAAATCTTCGAGCCGGAATCATAATGATATTTTGAACACATCCTTTTTTTCTTCTATCCTGAACTCCACACCCAAAAACTGCTCCACCACCCATATATTCGTCCTTGTATGCCCGGACACCTCCCGCACCGTGAAACTCCCAACCCCAGCAAGCCCCATGTACGGAATCAACTGGTCGGCAAGGTGCACATCCACCGCCGCCCACGAGCCCAGTTCTGTAATTATCTCTCCAGCAGCAGCCTTGCCCACCTTCTCGGCAGGCAGCCCCCGCTTTCCCAGGGCACTGCCGCCGGCATGCCCGCACCACAGGGTTATTCCGCTGCCGGTAGATGGGGAGTTGGCTGCCCATGTATCAATGGATGAACTATAGCCTGCCTTTTCCAGTGCTGCTGTTGCCGCATCTGCCTGCCGCTGCATAACGTGGGGCGGCAGGTTTGAACTATGAGATATGCCTGAAACTGTACAGGGTTCTTTCTCCTTTCCCCTCTCCTTTTCCTTCTCTATCTCATTCCCCTTCCCCCTCTCCTTCTCCATCTCATCCTCCTTCTTCGTATCCGTCTCTTTTTCTTTATCCAGTTCCACAGCCCGCAATGCTGACGGGTGAATGATAGCAGTGACCCTTCCGCCGCCCCTGGGATAGTAACCCCGGCGTTGAAGCCTGATATTACACTTTAATCCCATAGATGCAAGTACTGGCAGCAGCACATGGGCCATATAGTCAATAGGTGGTGACCATGCCACATCAGTGCCGCCTGTGATATCCAGTGATACTGGTTCCTGTGCTGCCGAAGCGACAGGCATCAGGCACTGGAGAAGTAGTGTGATACTGCCTGCCGTACCAATATCTATGTTGTAATGACCGCCTGAGATGTCACCAGGGCTAAATGTGAGTTCAGTGGAACCGGATTTCAGTCCCGATATCCTGGCACAGGTCATGTCAGCGGCCGTCCTGATAGCACTCATGTGCTGAGCCTTCAGTCCGGGTTTCGGTCTGTTGCTGCGGATATTGCTGATCGTTACCTCAGTTCCTGTAACTGCAGACAGTGCTACAGCCGTGCGTATGATCTGGCCGCCGCCTTCGCCATAGGAGCCGTCAATCCGGATCAAGCTATACCTTCCATCTTATTTTTTGCATCATCTGCTGCCAACGTTACCGGGTCAATGATCATGGCAACCGGCGGCGCGTATGAGGTCTCCCAATCCAGCAGGTCATCCACTTCTGCACCCATACGCATGGCAAGGCCAAGAGCATCGATCCTCTCTTTCACACCCTCGCCCGACACCACCTGTGCGCCTACAAGCTTCTTTTTTGAGAACAGTAGTTTAATGAACAAGGGCTTAGCACCCGGATAATAACCGGCCCTGGTATATCCCTTTGAACTGCCGCTGATTATGTTAATGTCATGGACTTTTGCCGTATGTGAGGTAATACCCACCGAACCTGCCACCAGATGCCCCGCCACCACAACACCGGGACTTAATGTAGGTGGATAGATCGTCTCCTTACCAGCAAGGTTCTCGCCAATAACCCGTGCCATCCTCCGGGCAGCCGAACCCAGCCTGCTGATAACAGGCGAACCCGTGATGAGATCAAACACCTGGGCGCACTCACCACCTGAATAAACATTATCCTGGAACTCACCATTCATGCTCACCCTCAGTCGCTCATCAGTCACAATGCCGCCTGTGGGACCAATATCACAGCCAGCTTTCCTGGCAACTCCTGTCAGGGGCCTAAGTCCGGTAGCCACGATAACAACATCAACCGGAAGTGTTTCTTCTCCGGTACTGACCGATTCTACCTTTTCCTTTCCATTTACAGAATCTACACTGGTACCTGTCATTACCCTGATACCCTGTGAAATAAGATGCTGCTCTACAAATGATGCCATATCAGGATCAAGGGTCAGTGGAAGCACCTGGGGCAGGGCCTCGATCAATGTGGTATCAATTCCTCTCCTGGCAAGGGATGCTGCAACTTCGATTCCTATCCCACCCGCACCAATGACCACTACCTTACTGTTATCATTAATATTAGCCTTGATGTTCATGCCGTCCGATAGCGTATGCAGGGTGAACACACAGCCCAGGTCAATGCCTGGAATAGGTGGAATGAAAGGTGTACTGCCAGTAGCAATCACCAGATAGTCATATTCAAAAACACCAGAATCTGATATCACTTTCTGGCTTTTGGCATCTATGTGCCTGACCTCTGTGTTAAGATGCAGGTCTATACCCATTTCAATAAAGGTACCTGGCGGCCTTACCACCAGATCAGGGAAATCGGATATAATACCTCCCAGTACGAAGGGCATCCCGCACTGGCTGTACGCAGTGTGGGTGTCAGATGAAAATACCAGAACATCACAATCCGTATGCCGTTTTAAATAGGTGGCTACAGTCATCCCCACGGCACCTGCACCAATAATAGCTACCTTTTTTGTCATTAGTTGTAATTTATGGTTAATAGCAAATT
>PYCK01000096.1 GCA_009649835.1 Candidatus Methanocomedens sp.
TGATGCAGGATATTAAAATGTCTTGGGGTGATTAATGTAAATGTAAATGAGGTAATACTATGCTAAGTGAGAAGATGACGGATGCGCTGAATAATCAGTTGAACAAAGAGATCTATTCAGCATACCTATACATGTCCATGTCTGCTTATAGTTCATATAGCGGGCTTACGGGTTTTGCCAACTGGTTCATGGTTCAGTATCAGGAGGAGATGGCCCATGCAATGAAGATCTATGACTACATTGACAGTCAGGGCTAACAGGTAAAACTTATGGCAATCAACCAGCCACCTACTGAATTCGAATCGCCTCTTGATATGTTTGAGAAGACATTAAAACATGAGCAGTTTGTCACAAAATCCATCAATGATCTTGTTGATCTTGCGATTAGTGAGAAGGATCATGCTACGAACATCTTTCTCCAGTGGTTTGTTACCGAACAGATAGAAGAGGAAGGTAATGATAATGAGATCATCTCCAGGTTGAGAATTGTCGGGGATAATGGCAATGGATTGCTCATGGTAGATAATGAACTCTCAGCAAGAGTTTATACACCCCCTGCAATTCTATAAATGATGCAACGGCACTTGCACAGACAGATCTGGGTATTACGACAGAAAGCGGTACGGATGTGGCAGTTGAAAGCAGCGAAGTTTTTCTCATGACAGATGATCTTGTGAATGTATGCACAAGATATGTCCCTTTAGTAACATCCTTAAACTTAGGTTACCATTGATTAAATTAGATGAATGACTCCCTCAAAGATGAAATCCTGAATAAATGTGCTCAACTGGATATCCCTATGGCGGGAATAGCATCTGTTGAGCGTTGGACTCTACCCTTATTTGAGCCGTGGATACCTGAAGCATTTTATCCACAGCATATTTTTCCAAAAGCATCTTCTGTCATTGTTATTGGCCTGCCTGTTAGCCTCCCTGTTATTGAGACCACTCCCTCCATCTATTATCATGAACTTTACCGCACTATAAATATCCTGCTTGACCAGTATGGGTACTTGCTATCCAACTTTTTAAACATGAAGGGATACCCTTCAGTATTTGTTCCCAGGGATGGTTACGGGGATATCAATGTACTGATAGAAAGACCAACTGCCTTTTTCTCCCACAAGCATGCAGCTTACCTTGCCGGCCTTGGAAGTTTTGGAGTAAATAACACACTACTTACAAAAGAATACGGGCCAAGGGTCAGGTTCACGTCTGTTTTCACCTCAGCCAAAATACCCCAGGATCCACTTTTAAAAGAGGATCTATGTACCAGATGCATGAACTGTGTAAGGAGCTGTCCGGTAGGTGCAATCACAGGAGATGATTATCCATCAGGGATCATACGTAAGGATTTGTGTGCCAGGTATAGCAAGAAATTACTTAGCCGCTTTATATCGCCTTGCGGTATTTGTATCAAGGTGTGCCCTGTGGGAAAGGATAGAATACATTATGGAAGTGAAGATATTTCTATGTATGAGAATTTTGAGAAGTATCCGGAATATCATAATGCATGGGAGCATGTGCGGCGGTATGGGGGAAAAAATCCTAAGTAGCGATCGCTGTTCTTCAATCACTGATCCGGTATTCCACATATCTAAAACTAGTTTAAAACAAGTTTCAGGAACTGTCCGGTATACGAAGCGCTTTTTTCAGCCACATCCTCGGGCGTACCCCTGGCAATGACCAGACCGCCGCCATCTCCACCCTCCGGTCCCAGGTCGATAATATAATCTGCGGTCTTGATAACATCCAGGTTGTGCTCGATGACAACCACTGTATTCCCTGATTCTGTCAGCCTGTCCAGCACGGCCAGTAGTTTTTTCACATCATCAAAATGAAGCCCGGTAGTGGGCTCGTCCAGTATGTACAGCGTCTTCCCCGTACTCCTGCGGCTGAGTTCTGCCGAAAGTTTGATGCGCTGCGCCTCGCCGCCTGACAGTGTGGTTGCAGGCTGGCCCAGTTTGATATATCCCAGTCCCACATCAAAGAGCGTCTGCAGCTTGTTCTTGATCTTTGGGATATTCTCGAAGAACTCCAGTGCTTCCTCTACTGTCATGTCCAGCACGTCAGCGATATTCTTGCCCTTGAACGTAATTTCCAATGTCTCGTTGTTGTACCGGCTGCCGTGGCACACCTCACACTGGACATACACATCAGGCAAAAAATGCATCTCAATAGTGATCGTCCCGTCGCCCTGGCATGCTTCGCACCGCCCGCCCCTTACATTGAAACTGAACCTGCCGGGTTTGTATCCCCTTGCCTTGGATTCAGGGGTCATTGAATAGAGTTCCCGTATGGGCGTGAATACATTAGTGTAAGTCGCAGGATTTGACCGGGGGGTCCTGCCGATTGGACTCTGGTCTATGGTGATCGCTTTATCAATCTGCCTGATACCTTCTATCCCATCATGTTTGCCGGGACGGCTGCGTGCACGGTGCAGCTTTTGTGCCAGGGCCTTGTTCAGTATCTCATTTACCAGGGTGCTCTTACCAGAACCTGACACCCCGGTCACACAGGTCATCACACCCAGCGGGAAACCCACATCGATTTGTTTCAGGTTGTGTTCTGCCGCTCCTTTCACGGTAAGCCAACCCGCAGGCGTGCGCCTGGATGGCGGCGTTTCTATCTGCATCTTCCCTGTAAGGTACTGCCCTGTCAGAGATTTTTTACTGCGCTTTATCGTTGCCGGCGTGCCGGCAACCACCACTTCCCCGCCGTGGACGCCTGCACCGGGTCCCATGTCCACGATATAGTCGGCGGACAGCATGGTATCCTGGTCATGCTCCACCACAATGATGGTATTTCCCAGATCCCGCAGTTGCTTTAACATCTTTATAAGCCTGTCATTGTCCCTGTGATGCAGCCCTATACTTGGTTCGTCCAGTATGTAGAGCACGCCGACCAGGCTTGAGCCGATCTGGGTTGCCAGGCGTATCCGCTGCGCCTCGCCGCCGCTCAGGGTACCGGCAGCCCGGTCCAGTGTAAGATAATCCAGGCCAACATCCATTAAAAAGCCCAGTCTGGCATTGATCTCTTTTAATACGCGCCTGGCTATATGCATCTCGCGCTCAGAGAGTTCCAGGTTGTTGAAGAAGTCCTGTGCATCCCTCACTGACATGGCAGATATCCTGTCGATACCGGTCCCGTTAACAGTGACTGCCAGGCTGTAAGGTTTCAATCTCCTGCCCCTGCATTCGGGACAGTGTGCCGTGCTCATATACTGCTGTATCTTCTCCCGCATGTCCTCGCTTGCGGACTCCCTGTACCTTCTTTGCAGGTTTGGGATCACGCCTTCGTACCTGTTGTAATGTTCCCATACTCCAGGCTTGTCCCTGGGTACATACCTGAATTTGACAGGCTCACTGGTACCGTATAATATGATGTTCTTGTGTTTTTGGTCTAACTGTTCGAAGGGCGCATTTATGGAAAAACCGTATTTTTCAGCTACAGCATTCAGGGTCTGGATATAATATCCATGGGGTGAGCTGCCCCATGCATCAATGGCTCCGTTTGTGATGGACAGGGTGGGGTCAGGAACTACCAGTTCGGGGTCGAACTCCATGGTGTTGCCCAGGCCCTGGCAGCGTGGACAGGCTCCCCTGGGATTGTTGAATGAGAACATGGCAGGTTCCAGTGCTTCGTAACTCTGATTACAGTGGGCACATGCCAGGTGTTCGCTGAACAGCATATCACGTCCATCATCCACTATCTGCACCATCACCACACCGCCGCCCACATGCAGTGCGGTTTCCACCGAATCGGCAAGGCGCTCTTTCACGTTCTCTTTTGTTTTCAGGCGGTCGATGACTACTTCAATATTATGTTTCTGGTACCTGCCAAGCTGGATATCATCTTCCAGGTCATAGACCTCACCATCCACCCGCACCCGGCTGTACCCCTCCCGCTTCAGGTCATCGAATAACTGGCGGTACTCGCCCTTCCTGTCCTTGACTATCGGGGCCAGTACATGTATCTTCGTACCACTGGGCAGTGCCATTACGCTGTCAACTATCTGGTCCAGGGTCTGGGGTGCTATCTCCCTGCCGCACTCCGGGCAGTGGGGGATGCCGATCCTGGCGTACAGCAGCCGCAGGTAATCATGTATCTCTGTTACTGTACCCACGGTTGAGCGGGGGTTCTTGCTGGTGGTCTTTTGCTCGATGGATATGGCAGGGGACAGGCCTTCAATATGTTCCACATCAGGTTTGTCCATCTGGCCCAGGAACTGGCGGGCATAAGCTGAAAGGGATTCCACATAGCGGCGCTGCCCTTCAGCGTAAATGGTATCGAATGCCAGGGAGGATTTGCCGCTGCCACTGAGTCCGGTGATAACAATGAATTTATCCCTGGGCAGTTCCAGGTCGATGTTTTTCAGGTTGTGCACCCTTGCGCCTTTTATGATGATCTTGTCTTTTGCCATTTGGGTTATCTCATTCTATTTGACCCATATTAACCCTTTCAGCTATTAAATCCAGGAAGATTACTTTTTATTCAGGTTAAAAT
>PYCK01000097.1 GCA_009649835.1 Candidatus Methanocomedens sp.
ATATGCTTCTTTTCACTGCGACCTCCACATTTATTTATTATATCTTTATATGATTTTATCTTTGATAAAAATGTTTCATCATTAAAAACTTTATATCTTGTGGCATAGATCGCAGCCTCTATCACTGCATTGAATCCCCGGTTTATTGGCCTTATTCCCATACTTTTAACGTTACCTGTGATGAATTGTAATTCAGCAGTTGTTGCAATGTCCCCTTCTTTAATCTCAGCTTTAAATATCACCCATCCGTAAGATGAGGCGAGCACTGGAAAATTGATACCAGTACCAGTTTCGATGAACTCGAACTTTTCCTTATCCAGGTCTTCAAGAGCCGATTGAACAAACACTACCGGGTCATCTATGATATTTACAGCCAGTAATCCCGTATCCTTAATATTTGTACAGGTATGTGACTCGTTATAAACCCTGACCGTGAGCCTTCCATTGCGCCTGATCAGTCCTATAGGTGCAGCATTGGGCTGGTCATCAATGGACTTTGTAGTGACAATGACCTCATTGATACCTTCCATTATTCCGTAACTGTCCAGTTCATTGCTCAAAACTTCAATCCCCCTACCAGTGCAACAAAAAGACCTGCAATTATTATATCTGCGGTCGAACCTGGATTTATCCCCTCACTAAGAAGCTGCTCATCAAACTGCTCGATATCTGGCTTTGCAATTTCAAATCCAGAGCTATTAATGCGTTCAACAATATCCCGGGCTCTCCCGGATATCTCTTTAGCCCGTTCAAGGTCGAACTTGGTCCGGATAAAAGTATCAGGATTCCCTGCCAGTATTTCCAGGAATGTCAGGACCAATGCATCATTGATACTCATAGACCTGTACTTTTCAAGGATGCTGTTTGCACACTCGAATGTAAGCTGAAATCCAATGGTCCATTCCCTGGCGATCATGTCATAGGAAGAGGATATCTCCATTAGCTGGTATAATGTAGTCCCTCTTGCCCTGATCACATCAATTGATGCCGGGTCTGCCAGGTCCAGGTCATCCACGTTATTTGTTCGAACACCTGCTTTTGAAAATGCCCTGTACAGTTCAACAGAGTCATCTGCTGATGTATCCTTTACTAATTCCATTACACGCTGTTCAAGTTCGGGAAATATACCCGGACTCCCATCTATTTGTGTTCTGAGTTTGCCTGCTGCCATCACCAGCGGTATAAGCAGGATAAATGCCCCGAAGTGTGTGTTACCACCGCTTTGCCATTTTGCACTTTCGACCACTGCTTCATGAATATACTTCCCAATGTCTTTATTATCTGCGGATGCTTTTTTCAGTACAGGATATACACTGACGGCCGATGCAAGGAAATGTTCGAAATGGGTGTCAGGATAGTTATGGTCCCTGTCCACGTTACCGGGTTTTGGGGTAGCGCATACTTCCAGTATCATAGCAAATTGAGCATACTGTGCGATCAGATGCGTATTGTGTGACATGGCTGTATGTTCCTGGATTTATAGTTCTTAGAGGATAATGTTATATATTTATGTTTACAGGCTGTCCTAAAACCCACAATAATCTAATAATTTTTTAAGATGTGGTAAAATGTTGATTTCGGGACAGCTTGTTAAACAAGATTTAAGCACATACCCAAATTAATCTGACCTGAATGTAAGATTTTCCTGCCTCAAAGTTTTTCCAGTGAAAACACCTTATGAAGCACCCGTACCGCCTTCGCAGCATCGCCTTCCTTTACAACAAAAGAAATATTATGCTGGGACGAGCCCTGGCTGATCATAATCACATTGACCTTATTTTTTCCAAGTGCATCGAACACCTTACCGGCAACACCCGGAGTTCCAGCCATTCCCACACCTACTATAGCTACCACAGAAATATGGACATCATGATCGATCTCACCCACTACACCGTTCATGAACTCCTGCTTCAACGCCTTTACTGCCTGTTTCAAATGTTCATCATCCACCACAACAGACAGGTTAGCCTCAGAAGAGCCCTGGCTGATCATGATAATGTTCACTCCCGCCTTGGCCAGTGCAGAAAAAGCCCTGGCTGCCACGCCGATAGTACCTACCATGCCCGCACCGCTGATATTCACCAGTGCCACCTTATCGATTACGGTTACAGCCTTTACCACATTCTGGACAGTCTTTTGCTCCTTCACCACAAGGGTACCAGGATATTCAGGCTCGAACGTATTCTTGACCCTGACAGGTATATCGTGGCGTATGGCAGGCTCTATAGCCTTGGGATGCAGTACCTTAGCCCCGAAGAAGGACATCTCCATTGCCTCTATATAAGATATTACCTCCAGGGGTCTTGCCTCAGGAACCAGCTTGGGGTCCGTAGTCATGATACCAGGCACCTCCTTCCACAGCCATATCTCATCGACATTAAGGGATGCCCCGATAATGGATGCAGTGAAATCTGATCCACCGCGGCCAAGTGTAGTGATAATACCGTGCTCATCTTCCCCTATGAATCCTGCCACTACTGGTATGGTGCCCGGTAATAACGGAGATAAATGCTTTTTAATATTTTCATATGATGATTCGAGGGGATAGGCGCTACCGAAATTGTTATCAGTGATTATCCCTATCTCGCCGCCTGTGAAATGACTTGATTCGATACCCAGTGACCTGATAGCACCAGACAGTATGGGTGCGGCCATTCGTTCCCCATAGGATGACAGGTAATCAATGGACCGCAATGTAAGCTCTCCAAGATAACAAATACCTGTAAGGGCTTTTTCAATCTCCTCTATCCTTGCGTCCAGTTTGGCAATGATATCTTCGGCATTTGAATTATTGCCTAATGCTTCATGGGTAGCCGTATGATGCTGTTTTGTAAGATCAGCTATGAATTCCTTTACTCTTGAGACCTTACCATCTTTTGAGGCCTTATGGGCCTCCTCAAGTATGGCATCTGTGACCCCGCCCAGAGCCGATGTCACCACCACTACCTGATTGCCTTTTTCATGGTAACTCTTAACCAGGTCTGCCACATGCCGCAGTTTCTTACCATCGGCAACCGATGTTCCGCCAAACTTCATTATTACCTTCATAGGAAAACCACTGGTGTCTATATTAAGTTCTTAACTGGTCAGACAGCTACATAAGATTTTTGTTTAACCTGACTTCCACAATTGGAATTCGAGGTCTTGAAAAAGAAAAAAGAAAAAAGGAAAATGGAAAAAAGCCAGTACTTATGCCGCTGCTTCCCTGACAGACGGCTCGGCAAGTACATGGGACTTCAATATCTCAACACGCCTTAGCGGATAGAGGGTTTTTACATTCCTGTATATCTGCGCAGAGAGTTTGCCCAGGACAGTATCCTGTACAAATGTGTTGAAATCTGATTCACGGGCCCTTTCCTGGACTATTGCGGTCATATACTGCCTGATAGCTTTGATCTGGCTGGACCTGGCCCGCTTGACTGTGAAACATGTGGGTTTGACACGGAACTTATATCCGTCTTTGGTCATAACATCCAAATTTACAGTGACCATTGAAGTTTGCCTCTTTACAAGTGACCTCAGGTAATCCCTGGTAAGCTCATGACCAATGAACCTGGTATAGGCTGAGTCTCCTCCTATCTGATCGACCTTAAGTGCCAGTTTTACATTATACTTTGACATGTCATTGGTAAGATCTCCCAGTGTGACCTCAATAACTCTGCCCAGTAATTGTTCAGGTTCATTAGAAAAAGTTTCACCGATTTCCTGCTGTCCCATCATTTCGGGTGTGATTATATTGTACCACTGCTTGGATTTCCAACCATCGACTTTTCTTTGACCTCTCTTCGCTTTTGCCAAACTTGTTCCTCCGATTATAATATCATTTTAATATTTGATTTATTTTGGTCCATTCTCATGATGGATACCGTAATGTGATGAGTACCTAAGTGGGTTTATCATTATATAAATGTGATGTCTCGAGGAGCCTTGGGACAAAATTCAATTATCCTCCCTTTCACGATTACTGTAATTGAATTCCCCATCACGGAGATGCCTTATGGCATTCACAGTGCCTACTGGCAACCAGGTTCACCACAAAAAATTTAGTGGGACAGCGCGGATTCGAACCGCAGTCCAAGCGCCCCAAACGCTCGAGGATCGGCCAGGCTACCCTACTGTCCCGCAATAAAACCTTAGCTGTGTTGCCTTTTGTACTCGTTAATCAATTAAAAGCCTTTCTATCTATAAGAACTTGGGCCTCATAGAGAGATACACCGGCAGTGCCAGACCCTTATACGGCAATCCTGCAATATCGGTCTGTACCCTGACAGACAGGTCCCATGCCTTCATCTTTACCTGCTTTGGCTTTTTAGGCTGGCTCTCAGAACGCACGGTCACACTAAGGTCTCCCGATGCAAATTCCTCATCACCCAGCACGACCACGTACGGAATCCATTCCATACCTGCATCCCGTATCTTCTTGCCCACAGTCTCGGCCCTGTCGTCAATATCCACCCTGCAGCCCAGCAGCTGTGCTACTTCCCCTGCCGCTTCCATGTGCCGCTCAGCCACTGGAATGACCCTTACCTGGGTGGGTGACAGCCATACCGGCAGTATAGGCACTCCGCCTGCCTGCATATGCATATGCTGCTTCTCCAGCAGGCCGTAGATAATGCGCTCGATGGCACCGCTTGGCGAGCAGTGCAATATGGTGGGGCGCTGTGCCTCACCCTGCTGGTCGATATAATTGATGTCATACCTCTCTGCATTTTCCACATCTATCTGCACCGTGGACAGGGCACTGGCCTTGTCCAGGGCATCGATGAAATTGAACTCGAACTTCAGCACGAAATAGAAGAACCTCTCATCCCACATCTCCACAAGCACGGGCTTGTCAACCACGCGGGCAAGTTCGGTAATGAACTCCTTATTCTCCTCATAGAAGTCCCGGGTGAAGCGTATCGCAACCTCATAGTCCTCCAGCCCCAACCCCATGGTGTCCAGCATGCTCATGCACATATTATACTGCTGGCCGAACTCCATGATAGCCTGCTCCATATCAGCCGCCAGCGTATGCATATCAGGCATGGTAAAGGCCCGCAGTCGCCGCAGCCCAACCAGTTCGCCGCTCTGCTCCTTACGAAAACTGTACCGGGTCATCTCGATCATCTTTAAGGGCAGGTCGCGGTAAGAGATGGTCATGTCATGGTTCATCAGGAACTGGCCGAAACATGCTGCAAAGCGTAAAAAGAGGCTCTTCTTGTCGGCCTCGATCGAGTACTGGCGTGCAGGGAACCGGTCCAGGTATTTCTTTAGCGTGGGATGGTTCATGTCGTACATGAGTGGAGTTTCCACTTCCATGGCACCCATCAATGCCGAACGGTCCAGCACATAGGTTTCCAGCAGGCTCTTTATAAGCCGTCCCTTGGGATAGAACCGCATGTTGCCGCTGTCGCTGCCTGGCTCATAATCCGCAATCTCAAGCCGACGCATCAGTTCCACATGAGGCGGTGTGCGGTCCACTGCCCTGCTCTTGGACACTTCGTAATCTTTGAACTTGCGCAGGTTATCGTGTCCTGTAAAATCAAAATCATCAAATGAATGCAGCTTTCCGTCCGTGGTCAGGATGTGCCAGTAGGACTTGGCTTTCTCTTCTGCCTTGATGGCCTCGCTTATCACTTCTTCCTTCCCGGCTGTGGGTACTGCGGATGCGGCACCGTCCGGTGTCGCTTCGCCTTCTAACCGGATGGTCCTGGAAAGTTCTGACAGTGGGTGGCCTTTACATTTTATCTCGAAGGCCTTGTAGAACCCGAAAGGTGCCCGCTTGACATTATATTCACCTTTCAGTGCGGCTTCCATATCCGTCAGGACCTGTACTGCCACTTTTGGTGATGACAGGGAACTGCTCAGGTGGGCATAGGGATAGAGCATGATATTCTCAGCCTTGACCTGGCCTGCTACTTTCTTTATCTCATCAATTGAAGCGGCAACTGCCTTTTCCGGGTCGGTTTCGTCTGACTTTTCTACAGCGATAAAGACGGTCAGTGCCTCGTCCATGCTGCCATGGTGCATGTCTTCATCTATCGTTTCTGCTACCGGGGTCTTTTTCTTAACCTGGTATTCGATATGGTCTGAATGGATGAGTAGTATCTGCATAATATTGTCACCATTATTTTGGTAATTGATAATGCTTAGATTAGATAAGGATTTTGTTTAATTGATATGTGTGAATATTCGTTCTGGCACTGATATGAATGTGTGTTGGTTTTTATTTTATTGCCCATCTTCGTCAGATTAAAATCAAACAACTATGCCGGATTTACTTGGAGTACATCAGGTTATACCTGATGTACAATCAAAAAATTATATGTAACAATACTACAATGTAGTAAATACAACGAGGCGAATTGAATGTCAACTATTCCAACACGTATACCAAGAAGAACAAAAAACAGAATAGAAAAGATGCAGTCCAGATTAAGACTCAGGAATTTAAAGTTGACACAGCAGCAGTTAATTGACGATGCTGTCAAATACGCCAGTGCCCATGAAGATGACTTTATTGCCCATATATCACGATCAGAAACACCAATTGAAGACGATGCTTTGTGGGAATTGATGCACAATCCTGTTGACATGGGTAAAACCGACGCTAAAAAAATAGATGAATATCTTTACGGCGGTCAATAATTGTCAATATTTATTGATTCGTGCGTATTCTTTGGCATGAATTCAAAAAATGATGCACATCATGCTGAAGCAGTACGTTTGTTGAAATTTGCACTAAGCGGCAGGGGTGGAACCGTTTATACGTCAGATTATGTGTTTGATGAAACGGTAACTCTTGCACGTGTCAGAACACGAAATGCAAAAATTCCATTAACGATCGGAAAAGCGATCATTGAATCCCCGCGGGTAATATTGTTAAGGGTGGACGAAGAAGTATTCAACAAATCCTGGGATATTTTCAACGAATATTGCAGCAGGGGTTTAAGTTTTACAGATTGCACTTCGATCGCTCTTGTAAAAACGTATGATATAGATACAATCCTTAGTTTTGATTCTCATTTCGATGGCATAATTAACCGGAATATCTATGATCATAGCGATGTCCTGCCCGCCGTTAGCTAATAGATTCTTGATATTCCTACATTAATGCATTATTAGAACCATCCTTAAATATCAACACTAATAAATATGCCACCAATGTCAGAACCAATTACCGGCTCACAGGCCCTGGTGTTCGGCGCACTTGATTCAGGTATTTCCTTTGCAACCGGGGTTCCGGGCTTTCCAATTACAGGCATAATGAAACTGCTGATCGGGTCCGGTGTGGATGCCCGCTGGTCCATTAACGAGAAGGTCGCACTGGAAGCGGCACTCGGTGCTTCGGCCACAGGCCGGCGTTCACTTGTCACAGTCAAGCACGTAGGAATGAACATACTCGCCGACCCGCTCATCACTTCGGCTACCCACACCATAGGGGCCGGCCTGGTGATACTGACAGGTGACGACCCGGGCGTGAAGCAGAGCCAGAACGAACAGGATTCCCGGTATTACGGCCTGCTGGCAGAAGTGCCGGTGCTTGACCCCCCAGGCCCGGAGGCAGCATATAATTCGATGCGGCGCGCATTCCTGCTGTCTGAAAAGGTACGCACGCCTGTGATCATGCGCCTGACAGACAGGTTGAACAATATGGAGGAGGCAGTAAAGAGAACTCCTGCTGCCACTGGTGATTTCCAAAAGTTTGACAGGAACACCTGGGCCTTTACAATGAAAGGAAAGCACCAGCGTTTCCATTGTGAAACTTACCCGCTAATGGAAAAAGAGAGTGCAATGGCAGGTACACACAGGCTTTACCAGCGCGGCAAGGACATTGGTATCATTTCCTCAGGTTATCCCTCAAATCTGGTAGAAGAGATCGTCTCTGCTGACAGGTTCCGGAATATCTCACACCTGGCATTGACCCAGGTAAACCCGCTTCCAAGATCCATTATTAACAAGTTCATTGAACAACATTCGAGGATACTTGTGATCGAGGAGACCGAACCTGTTATTGAAGAGCAGATATACTGTAGTGGGGTGCTTGGCAAGCTCACCGGGCATACCGGATATGGTAGGATCGAAGCCAGTGACATTGTTCTGGCACTGGAAAACATTGACATGGACAAGGTCAACAGGACCTGCCAGCCCGAGACAAGAAAAAGCCGCGGTTTAACGTCCACCACAGGTGGACTTTCCAAAAACATGTGTGAAGATTGTCCGTATCTGGGACTATATAAGGTACTTGGCAGCCTCGATGTGCCTGTGGCCGGTGACCTTGGGTGTTCGGTAATGACTGCCCCGCCGCCTATGGAAGTGGTGGATATAGCCTATTCCCTGGGTTCTTCTATTGCCACGGCAACAGGATTTACTGAAAAAGGGATTGCACTGATAGGTGACTTCGGACTTGTACACACAGGGTTGCAGGGGCTTATCGAGGCCGTACACCATCATAAGAGTGTACTTGTAGTTGTACTCCAGAATAATATTGCAGCCCTCACCGGCGGGCAGGCCGTGCCTGATATGACCGGTGTCGTACAGACCCTTGTGCCAGATACCCGGATACTGGATATCAGGAATACAGGAGAGGATGAACTGGCCACGATAATAAGAACAGAACTTGGAA
>PYCK01000098.1 GCA_009649835.1 Candidatus Methanocomedens sp.
GAACTCAACAAGGTCATGCGCTCTTTAAAGCGTAAGAACATTACGACGTATGGTGTTCCACTTTTGAACGACGGTTGTTACGCTACAGAGTTGGATTATAATAAACTAATAGAAACGATGGAATATTTTAGTAAGTGAGGGGCGTCCCCCTATATCATTGTTGAGACTATCGTATAACTTACATGAAAAACTTGCATGGAACCTGTTTCATCAATTTTGACAAAAAACTTTAATATCCACTAATAAGTATTGTAACCCCCAAACCTGAGGATTTATTATGATCAATATAGTTATACCAAAAGGCAGTCTGGAAGAGCAAACATTAATGCTGTTCAAACAGGCAGACCTTCCTATAAAAAAAACAGACAGGGAATACAACCCAAAAATAAATGATCCGAGAATAAGTAAAGTTAAGGTGCTGCGCCCCCAGGAAATCCCAAAATATGTAGAACAGGGATATTTTGACATCGGGATAACAGGACTGGACTGGGTAAAAGAATCCAAAAGTGATGTTGTGGAGGTTGCAGACCTTCCTTATAGTAAACAGGGGGCAGGCAATGTCAAGATCGTGATCGCCGTACCCCAGACAGATGATTCTGTCAAGAGTGCCAGTGATATCAAGCCCAACAGCAGGGTATCCACCGAATATCCCAACATGACCAAAGCTTTTTTTGAGAAAATGGGCGTTCCGGTTGAGATATTCTATTCTTATGGTGCTACAGAGGCAAAGGTTCCCGAGCTTGTGGATGTAGTGGTGGACCTGACCGAGACCGGTTCTACCTTAAGGAAGAACGGCTTGAAGATAGTGGATATAATAGCCGAATCCTCAACCAAGCTGATCGCTAACAAGAAGAGCTGGGATGACCCTGAAAAACGAAAGGATATAGAAGAGATCAGGACACTGCTACTGGCAGTAATTGAGGCCAGGGGAAAAGTGCTCATTGTCCTTAATGTGCACAAGGACAATCTGGATACCGTGATCGAAGCACTTCCTGCCATGAAGAACCCAACAGTGAGCCAGCTCTACAAATCCGATTACTATGCACTGGAAACCGTGGTAAATAAGGGTGATATCAATATATTGATACCAAAGCTCAAGGCATTAGGGGCAGAGGATATTCTTGAACTTGATATCTCAAAGATAGTCCACTGACTGTAAATATTATTTCCCTGCCCGGTATCAGATCCCGCTCACCAGGTCAAACAGGGCCTTTTTCGGATCACTGGATTTTACCACACCTGAGGCCAGCAGCACGCCCACACTGCCCAGTTCCAGGGCAGCTTTCATGTCCTCGCCCTTACTGATACCGGCACCGCAGAGCACCTTTACATCCGGATTGATGTTCTTGACGGCTTCCACCGAACCTGATACAACTTCAGGGTCGGCCTTGGAAACAGGGATGCCCGAACCTATGAGTTCAGGGGGTTCAACTGCCACATAATCCGGACCTAATGCCGATGCTGCACTGGTGGTGGCGATATTATTAGTGCATACAATGGTGGTCAGGCCTGTCCTGCCAGCAGCCGTGATGGATGCATCTATATCAGCCAGTTTCAGGCGCCTTTCTGAATGGTTAATGAGTGTGCCGGTAGCACCTGCTTCTTTCACAGCTTCGGCCATGATATGCCCGGTGAAACTGCCCGACCCTACACCGTCAAGATGCTGGGAGAATACTGGTATGTCCACACTTGATGCAACCCTGTGGATATCAGGGAGCTGGGGAGCTACTGCAATATATGCGCCTGTCTCGTCTGATACATCCTTGCAAGCTTGTGCAATAGCAACGGCATTCTTCCCTGTTCCTTCGGTATATGTCTTGAAATTGAGTACAATTATCGGCTCATTCATTGTAATTTCCCCATTGTTGTTCGATGTTTTATTATAATGTGTTAACGGTCTCATCATTTTTATTCTTTTCTTAGATTCATTCTTTTTTTCTCCCTTTCCGCCTCACAAAACACCGCCACTCATTCCCGATTAGCTCCTCACGCCCCACCATCTTCAACCCTTCACGTACCAGCCCGTGATTCCTCCCATCCCTGTACTGCATAAGAGCCCGCTGTATCTTCTTCTCCCTCCCCTTTGCCACATGCACTTCCTCCATAGTAAAGGGATTGATACCAGTATAATACATACACGTAGAAGCCGTCATGGGTGTAGGCGTGAAATCCTGCACCTGCTCGGTGTACAGGTCATTGTCCCTGATATACTCGGCAAGTTCCACCATATCCTCAACCGTGCATCCCGGATGGCCGGACATAAAATAAGGTATCAGGTATTGTTCCTTTCCCAGTTCCTTGTTCACTTCTTTGAACTTGCTAATGAATTCCTCGAACACTTCCCTTGAAGGCTTGTGCATCATATCGGTCACATGCCGGGTCACATGTTCGGGTGCCACCTTGAGCTGCCCGCTGACGTGGTGCTCACACAGATCATGAAGATAACCTGAAGGATCGGCCAGTACCAGGTCATACCGTATCCCGGACCCTATGAACACCTTTTTCACACCCTGTATTTCGCGAAGGCGGCGCAACAGTTCTACCTGTTGTTCATGGCTGGTATCAAGGCTTTTGCAAAGCGGGTGCGTGCATATCTTATCGGTACATGCACCATCTGTTTCCCACCTGCCGCAGGTCATGCCGTACATATTGGCAGTGGGGCCGCCCACATCCTGCACGATACCTTTGAAACCAGGCATCTTCACCAGTCGTTCAACTTCACGCACCATGGACCCGATACTCCGGCTCTGCACGATGCGGCCCTGGTGGTGTGTTAATGCGCAAAATGAGCATGATGCGAAGCATCCCCTGTGGCTCACGATGGAGAACTTCACAGGTGCCAGGGCTGGTATGGGTTCTTTGTAGGACGGATGTGCCATCCTGGTAAAAGGCAGTTCATACACATGGTCAAGCTCGGCTGTGGACAGCGACATGGCAGGCCTGTTCTGGATGACTACAGTCTTAGGATGCTGTTGGGCAACAGGTCTGCCCCTTACCGGGTCTTGCTCCTGGTAATGGAGCCTGAAGGCCCTGGCATATAGTTCCTTGTCCTGCGAAACCTCTGTGAAGGACGGCAGCTCAACATACCCCTCATGCCCCATTGCACGCCATTTTTTCAGTTCCAGCTTAATGACCGTGCCCGGGATGTCAGTAAGGTCGGTGGGGTCGTTTGTATCCTTACCCACAGAAAGCCGGCTGGCAATCTCAACCACCTGCCGCTCCCCCATCCCGAACACCAGTATATCAGCCGGTGCATCTGCAAGGATGGACTGGCGTACCGAATCAGACCAGTAATCATAATGAGCGAACCGCCGCAGGCTGGCCTCGATGCCTCCCAGCACTATGGGAGTATCAGGAAAAATGGCATGCAGCTTATCAGTGTACACGATGGCGGCGCGGTTAGGTCTTAAGCCCCCGGTGCCGCCAGGGGAATATACGTCATCATGGCGTTTTTTCTGATTTGGCGTGTAGTTGTTGACCATGGAATCAACATTGCCAGATGTTACGCCAAAGAACAGCCGGGGTTGGCCCAGTTTCGTAAAATCCGTATCGCTCTTCCAGTCGGGCTGGGCAATGATGCCCACTTTATAACCCGCATCCCACAGCATCCGTCCAACCAGGGCCGTACCAAAGGAGGGATGGTCCACATAAGCGTCCCCTGTCACCAGGATGATATCGAATTGCGTAAATCCAAGGGCTTTTGCTTCATCCAGTGACATGGGCAGGAAGGTAGGTTGATTGTTCATGTTCAGGTCACGATATATTGAGCTTTTTTTGTTCATTATGTATTGAGCCATTCCAGATATAGTAATGGTTCTTGTACATCTCATGTCCGGGAAAAGGTACAAACCAATAATCTTGATATCCGGATGGGGATTGGATTCAAATATTATGGCATAATTGTCTGGATAACATATGGTTGGAGATAAATAGGGTGCCTTGGAGATGGGTGTATTTTTCATTTGTATAGCTTTCGTTACTATTTAACAAGTACTTATAAAGCCTTGTAAAATTGTAAAATATAAGATGATGCATTTACATATTATGTTCCTGGATAGCAGTGGACAGAATAAGGTGTAACCACTTCAAAAAGTATGGTCAAATGCAAGATTAATGTAGACACAGATTTCACTGATTACACTGATTTTCACAACCAC
>PYCK01000010.1 GCA_009649835.1 Candidatus Methanocomedens sp.
TAATAATTTTTAAATTACCCTTGGATTTGAAGTGGATACAGATTATTTGTATATTCGAGTAGCAGTGTTGCTTTTGCAGTATTTTGGGGTTTAGGTACTGGATTGCTGGTTTATTTCTTAAGTGGCCATTTGGACTGCTGAAGAGCTCCGAAAGGCTGCCCTGGATCAATACACTGCAATTTTTAGGCATTCCATTCAAAACATTTTTATATCACCATCACCAATTTAATGTTGGGGATGATAATTCCTATGATGATGGTGGTGGTTAACAATTAAAGAATTTGAGGATAGTGGAGACGAAGAAAAAAAGTCATGTTGTTGGGACAGATGGATTGAGCAAATTATCGATAATAGTAAAGGAACAAACTAATTGATCTGGATATATAAGTTCAGTTGATATATTACAATTTGTCCTTTATTGTTTCATAAAAGACCGATACCAGATATCCAAATTGTCTCACTTCAAGAGCGAGCAGCGAATGGTCTTTGAGTGGAAACACAGCAAAAGCCTACTTAAGTGCTTCGGGTGAGGATATCCTTTGTGTTTTGTGACCGGTGTTAAATATAGGATAACTCATGCATCATTATCCGCTTTGCATGTCCTCAACGTATTCAATCCCGTCTTTAATATTACTTCTTTCAGACCAGATGGCCCTTTAGCTGTATGCGTTTACAATCTATGCGGGAATTGCTGGCAAAGGTGTGGTCTAATGCAAACAGGTTTTTAAGGTTGCACTACCTTAATTGCTATATTGAAGGACTGATATTATGCCAGTTGATGTATTTTTCAGGTCAGCAGAGGACGTAGGGGCAAAAACCAACCAGCTTGATCAGGTAAAGGAATTGTTCCTGAAAATATCCCCTGTTAAGGAAGGCGACATCGTAGCCGTCAAGATACACCCCGGAGAATACGGGAATACCACATATATCAGGCCAGTGCTGGTTCGCACAGTTGTCGACCTGGTAAGGGAAGCGGGCGGCATTCCCTTTGTCACCGACACCACAACACTGTACAAGGGCATGAAACTCAATGCTGCAGACCTGATATGGGCTGCGGCAATGAATGGTTTTACCCAGGCCAGCATGAACGCACCGTTCATTGTAGCGGATGGACTGCTTGGGGATGATGCTGTGAAAGTGGATTTAGATGGCTCTATACTAAAGGATATTACCGTGGCATCAGCTATCGCTAAGGCTGATTCAATGATAGTTTTATCCCATGGCAAGGGACACCCTGGCTCGGGCTTTGGGGGCGCTGTGAAGAACTTAGGGATGGGATGCCTGGACAAGGAAGGTAAAACTAAAGTCCATGAAGTAGGCAGGCCCACCATTGACCCTGAAAAATGCACCGGATGCGGTGATTGTATTGATATCTGTGCATGGGATGCCCTGGTATTGGGAGATGCCCATGCCAATGTGGACTGGAACCTGTGCCGGGGAGAACTGGCATGTGTGGATTCATGCCCACAAGAAGCCATCATTGCACCTGATGGTGTGGATGTGGAAATGCAAAAGCTGCTGGGTGAGGCAGCATTTGGCCCCATCAAATGCCTCACAGGCAGGATAGGTTACATCAACTGGATATATGACCTGACCCCGGGCTGTGACTGCTTTAATTTCTCTGCACCCCATTTTGCAGATGATGTGGGTATTACGGCATCAACCAACCCGGTGGCCATCGATGCAGCCACTGTGGATCTGATAAACAGGAAGATGAGGCATCATGGCAGGAGTATAACCGATGTGTGGGGAGTGGACCCGGTCGTACATCTGAAGTATGCTGAGCAGATTGGTTGCGGGAGCATGGAATATTCCCTGGTGGAATAAGTCTTCTTAGGTATCCCCCAGTCAATTCTACAAACTAATAATTTTTTTCATTGAACTATGGCATACACCGAAATGTTTATCCACTTGTAGCACATGGTCATCATCATATAAATAATAATGATGGACATATATAGTGATAAATACACTTTATAAATATATTAAAGTTAAATACTATATCTGACCGGAGATTCTTACAATGTCTAGCGTGGATGATATTCTATCAAGTGGCAATGACATTATTTTTGATAGTAGTATTGATGATACACTAGATGACGATATAATTTTATCATCTGCCGGGAAAACAAACCAGATTGAAGCGGAAACAGAGACCATTCTTGAGACTGAAGAAGAAACGAGGACATTCATAGAACCGGAAACTACCCCACCACATCTTGCCCCTGAAATCCTTTCCAGTGGGATATATGTCCTTGACAGGAGCATTGGAGGGGGCATCCCGGGTGGTTCAGTGGTCTATATTTCGGCTACCACCAAGTCCATGTCCGAAGTATTTCTATACCAATTTACCCAATCACGTAAGACTTATTATTTCTGTACAGAAAGACGTCCTAAGTATGTACAGCAGGATATCGCAAATATGAACTTCGATACATCCCAGATTGTTTTTGTTGATGTTTATGGATCTTATTTCATGTCTCCACAAGGCGAAATGATCGATATTGGGGGTAATGGGTTTATGGATGCCAAAATAGTCGAATTCATGGAATATAATCTCAAGTCAATCCTTTCTGAGGAAACCGATGGTGAAATTAACATAATCGTTGATACATTCACTTTCTTTATGAACCTCAATTTGAACTCCGGTATAATCAGGAGATTGATGAATATTATTTATGAAACCACCAAGGAAACTGGTGGTCTGACATTCCTTTATTCACTGAAGGATTCTCACGACCAGAAGCTGGAAAATGAGATCGTTAATACATGTGATGCCATTTTCGACGTGGACCTTGAAAAAACCGGTGACAAGATCATAAGTAAACTCTCAATACCAAAGATAAGAGGTATGACACCAACTGCAGAGATGATCAAGTTCAAGATAGGTGAGGGTATCCAGATAGATACCTCAAGGGATATCGCATAAACGCTATATCCCTTATTTGCTTTTTTTTAGCACAAAGGCTTCGTGAAATGACGCATTATTATACATTAACCTGCATCTTGTGTTCCACTATGTGCAGGTATGTGATACGCGGGGGCATGACCTCGTAGTAGAGGACATAAGTAGTTCCACTTTCATCAAATCCATCCCAACGCGACAAGTCAGGATAAAATGAAAAGGTAGGACCCACCAGGGATAGATAATGCTGCATGAGTTTCTGTCCATCTGGACCTGCATCTCCTTTATTGAATGTCTGGTTCCATGGTGGTGTTTCATTTACCCACGTCCAGGTATCATCTGAGGATGGCCCAAGCACGGTTCCTGATGTGGCATTTAACAGGTCAACATTAAAATTATCGTCAGCATCCTTGAGGGGTTGGACAACATATACCCATTCTTCCTTTTTCCCGGATGCATGGTATTCTAATGTTATTGTAACACCGCCTGTCGCTAAACCACCTGATTTATCAATATAAAAAGAAAAATATGGTTCTGTTTTGGTTGGTGAAGTCATCATCATCATTTTCAGATTACTTGTTCCTTCTGGCAATGTGAAATTAAAATTATGTAAAGCAGACTCATTATCCACATTAAACCCGTAAATATCAATAGGAGGACTAAGATCATTTGGCTGGTCGTTAGGCTTTGCATTCAATGAAACCTTTACTTCTTTATTATCATCATCTATATTTACACTAGCCTCAGTCCTTTCCTCGATATACTTGGCCCATGCCTTGTAATAATCGGATTTGATGACCACATTGATCTGTTTGCCCAATAATAACGGATTGGTATATTCCGGGTTGTCATCCGGATTTGGAAACAAGACATTCGATGTTTGTTCGGACACAAGTCTTAAGGTGACAACACCGGTCCCGCCCACTGACTGGTTGCTGTTGACCCTGATAATAGGCAGCGTAAGGGTCTCCCCGTTATAATGGAACTCGGGTGGTGTGATTATGACAGGGTCACCCTCACCAGGATATTTCCTGAACACACCACCGCCCTCATAGGCTATCTTGTTATCGCCGAGCTGGTACTGGATTGTTCCCATGGATTCATCATACACAACATATGTTGTTGTGCCATTTGTGAAGGTTACTTTAATGCGGCTTAAACTCGAATCATTAACAGTAATACCACCTGCCTGTGTATACATCTGGACTATCTGTGTGGGTTGTTTGCCAATAGACACCAGACTGGCTTTGGAATCGAGCACAGTAAACCCCTGTTCCATGTTCTTGAGATATGCTTTTTCCTTTGCATCCTGGATGACAGGTAATGCAGTCATTGAAATAATTCCTATTGCCACCACAATTATTCCCAGCAATAGTGTGTAGCCTACCACTTCTGATACTGCATCTTGTGAATGTTCAAGGCGCTTTCCCATGATTAGAATATCTCCATATCCAGTCTATTTACATCAATGTAAATATATGATGCCGTAAGGTTTGCTGTCACTGTCCGGTTTGAATCATTCACAACAATGTCTTTGGCACCAACATCATCTTTCAGGTATGACTCCCAGCCTTTGTAATAATTGCTGGTAATAATTAGGGTAGTATTAAAACCTGTGGAATTAATAAAATTTATTGAAGAAGAGTCACTGTGGCTGGCACGTATCCTTACAGTCCCTTCACCGCCTTTTGAATAGGCGCCCAGTAATTCCACTATTGGTATTGTAGTAATATTGGCATGATTGATGTTGGGCTTTGACCTCATGATAGTTTCATCATTTTTGTATTTTGTCCAGATACCGCCATTCTCATAGGCAATTACCTGGTCGTCCAGATAATACTCTACTGACCCCATGTAATATGTAACATTAGTACCGTTTACCACCACCCGCATGTGACTATCATGCTGGGTACTCATGGAACCATGGAATATCTTCAACTCGGTGGTCCTGATCGGTGCCCTCTCATATGCAACCTCGTTCATGTTCTGGCCAAGGAGTAAAAAACTCTCCTCCATCTCCTGGAAATGCGACGCATCCATTGAATTCTGGAGAATAGAAATTCCACCAAAATAGACTATCCCTGAGGCCATAAGTAAAATCCCAAGAGTAAGTATAAATCCAAGGGCTTCTGAAACTGCAGTTTCGGATATGGTAAGATTTTTCAATTTGTACTCCTCTTGGTCAAGGTGTCGGATTAAGAATTATATCAAGATTTTTTGAAGTCCCATCTTTAAAGTAGATCGTGATAAACAATGGATCATCAGCAGCCAGGAAAACGAATGAAAATACCAATTTTAAAGACGTATCTGTGGTTGGAACGCGATAGTTGGCAAATGTTACCTCAGCAAGTGGTTTAACCGCACTCGGGCTTGCATGTAATACTCCTCCGAAGTAAATCTCCTCCAGTTTTCCTTGTGAAAATGTTACATCCATGCCATCAATATCAATATCCGGACCACTGCTATGAATATAGAACTCAACCTCTTTACTATCTGTGTTGAAATCGCTATAATTTACTATGAGGTGACTTGCCTCACCAGTCAATACGGTAAATGGCCCCATCTGTCCCGGATTATAACTGTTTCCTGCCCTGTCATATACTGTGACGTTATACGTATATATTTTACCCAGTTCATACACCTCTAAGAACTGCCACGAACTGCTGACCGAATATATCACTGTCGGGTATGTTGACACGTTTTCCCTTCTTTCGGAAACATTTGATTGATTATAGGTCACATTTATTACCAGGTAATCGATACCCGAATCAGTATCACTTGCATCATATGAAACAGTGATATACTCACCTGCAACAAGATGATCATCCCTTAACGGGAAATTGACATTAGCAGTAGGATCGGCAGTATTTGGTATTTGTTCTATTGTAAAGTTCCACCTGAGTGTGACATTCTTGTTCAATGAGTTGCCGGACCCATAAAATAACTCCTCTGCATACAGTTCTACATCATGTGTACTTTCTGACAGGTTGGTAGATGGAATATATTCAATTGTGTATTTGCGTATAGTAGTGTTTGTAATAGTTGCATTTGCAGTAACATCAACTGAGTCAAGCCACAACTCGATGGAACTATTATCGATAGCTATGTTATCACTGACAACAGCTTTTATTGTTGGCGGGTTAAAATCTGTTGACGAACCATTGGCAGGAGAGATTATCTCTGCTGTAGGGGCCTCCAGGTCCAGACCATTGTCCACGATGTAGGTGTTTGTTTCATAGCTATAATGACCTGCCCTGTCGTAAGCCAGGGCCGTTATTGTATAGGTTCCATCTGAAATAGTTGTAGTATCCCATTTCCATGTAAATGGAAAGGCTTTATAGGTTTCATAATTCCCATCAATATAATATTCTACTTTGGCAACCTCTATGTCATCCCATACATCCACTTTTATTTCTGTTGTATTATCTATCGTTGACATTGAAAAAGGATAGACGATAGCAACCTCAGGCCATTGGTTATCAACTGTTGCAGCCACGCCGCTATTTTTGAACATTATCTGGCCGTTAGCGTCATATATAATTACATGTTCGCCAGTTGTGCTGTATAATGAGCTCCCTGGCACGACATTGATATCGGGATTAAAAGGGACTTTTACAGTAACTTCCGGACTGCCTATTGTCTGGACAATAACATTGCCTTTATCCAGTTCCACTAAATACGGTTTGTTGGCTACTGTGGGATATAAGTCAATTTCATTCTCAATGCTGACTATCGATCCCTGGGATAAGCTTGCTTTGACCTCTTTATCCATGTCAAGTATCTTAGAGGCAATATCGTTCCCGATACTTCCATACATTTCCCTCATTACAGTCTCACTGGCCTGTTCATTTATACTCTGGAAAGACAGTAACACCATCCCCAGCAGCATTACTGTGATCGAGAACAGGAGTATAGTCTCAATGGTCACGGTTACAGCCTGTTCATCGTTTATCATGCGCATGGAACTCACCTCATATTGTTATCAGGAATGTATCCTCAAAATCTGCCCTTCCGTCTGAATAGGTAATTGTGACATTGACATTGGTAGCCTCAAGGGCAAGTTCTTCACGTGATACGCTTGAAAAGAATATCCCGGCCGCTATACGCTCAGCGTGTATACCCCTCTCAGATAGGGCACGACCTGCCATGTAGATCACCCTGCCGTTATCGAATGGTGCTTCCACAAAGATGAGATGGTGCTCGGATTCGTTATCCCCGTTGTCATCAAATATGATCTGGCTGCCGTTGGGATAGGCCGCATAGCCAATAATGTTAGTATCAGGGTTCACTGCACTGGTGCTATTGTAAAGCGTAAATGCCAGTCCTTCAACACCAGACCAGGGAGGACCCGTTAAAGAATGACCAAGGGATGGACCGTACATTCCGCTGGTGTTGTTTGTCTGTGAGATTGGATTAAATGATGCACCATTGTCGACAAGTCCTGCCACCGGCATGGGCGGCGCATCATTCAATATAGACGAACTATTGACCAGTTTAACGAAAGGACCATTTGGAATTTCAGAAGTTATTGAAGCGGGAATATTACTGACATTGGTCTCGTTTATTCCAATAAATCCGTACCATGGATGCGCAGTATTATTATCAACAGCTTCCACTGCAGCATCCATGCTGATTGCACCGATGCATTCTGCATAGAGCACACCACCATCGGCAGTCCAGTTGACTATCTCCCTGGTTATATTGACATCAACGGTGCTCATATTATAATGGATAAGTAGAACACTGTAATTCTCAAGTGTAAGGTTGCCTGCCAGGATATCGGAATCGTTCAAAAGGGTGTATGGAATCTGCATATCCTGGTAATATTGATAGATGGGATTCAAAGTAACATTGTCAGGATAAACGGCAACACTGGGGATACCTGTCATTGCAGTTGTACTTTGCAGGAATTTACCCCCCTCCATCCTTAAGCCGTGGATGGTTATCGCCGGAGTAAAATTTAGGGATTCGTTATATATCCAGTCATTCGTTGAAGTATTAAGGTCCTTTACATCCAGTATAAATACTCCCCCGGAATACGTTCTATTAATAACATTGCCCGGTCCAAGATTTGGTCGGGCAATATCGTCTGTGGTCAGGTTCAGGTAAAAATCATCGTAGGATATATTTGTCATATTTGGCAAATCGGATGATATGTTGGTCATGTTCACAGGGTTTTGCAGCACAGCAAAAACAGGGATACTGGTATTGTCCACAACATTCCAAACGAACCGGTATGCCTGGAGTGTATTATTCTGGTGTTTGTCCATTGGTATAATTAGTGACATGTTGGGGAAGAAGTGTGGTTGCTGCTTGAAGTGCTGTACTGTGATGGTACGGTTTGTAACAGATGACGTGAATGTGACATTATTCACTACCAGTTCTGCTGACGTCCCCCTGGTTGCATATACCCGGCTTATAATCTCGCCAAAATCATTAGTGTAGTTAAGGAAATACTCTCTTAGCAAGGTCTCGTTGTTAATATCGTAAGCATCGCTGTAGATCAGTGTATCTTCGGTGGCGTAATTCACTTCCCGGATTGTCAGGCTTCGAAACTCTGTGATATCCTGTTTTGATATATCAAGCCCTGCTGCCGGCAAGTTGGCAGTAAGGATCAGGTTATTCAACAGTACCATGAATGTAAGTGTGCCTATCATGATCATAAATCCTGAAAGCAGGATCAACTGGGCATTGGATCTTTCTGATTCCTTTTTGGCATTGCTGTGATCTTTCATTCTTACATCCGCCAGAGTGTCAATCTTACATCAAGGATATTGTAAAAACTGGAATTCGGAGAAAGGTCAGGGATAAAGGAGGCACTAATAGCGTCTTCGTCATGGATAACGACCTTTCTTGAGACAAGTACTGCATTATCGGAAGGGCGTCCGTTCCACAACATGGCCCTTGAATCCCATTTTTTGTTATCGTTCTGGTAAGCTACTACCAGATTATAAGCAGTTCCGTCAGCCAGTAACGCCCTGTTAAATACAGATGTCAGGTCATAGACAGAGTTAGGGTATGTTGATGACTGACCGTCAAATTCCACACCAGTCCAGTCTACCAAAGCTTTCTTTAAGGGTGAATACGTCTCACCTTCAGGTACATAGTCCAGCACGATCAGGAGGTCACTGCCGGAGGTCTCTATTTGTGATTCTACCTGCTGGTGGGATGCTGATGATGTGAGAGGAGTAAGGGGCGATGCCTGCACGATAAAAACTACAAGAAAGACAATCATAATAGCGGTAGCTGCACCTTCCAGGGTATACATCTGCCCGGTGTTATCTTTTAGTATAGCCTGTACTCCCGGGATCATTCTACCACACCCTGACATACAATAACGCAAACTCATCATCCTGTTCTACATATACTATGCGTACTGTCTGGGCAACATTGACATTCTGCGGAAGTACCGGGCCGTTGTTCAACACAACATTATTTGATGAATCGCGATACATGGATCTATCAAGGTTGTACAGGGAAACGTTCAGGTCATACGATGTTGTCTCGCTACTCAGACCCAGATCCTCTCGCATATCATCATAAAGCGTGGTTGTGTTCATACAATAATTAAGTTCCCCGGCCCTTTTAAGGGAAATTATATTGTTGTCAGTAGGACTATTAGCAAGACCATTTGTACTTTCTGCCAGTGTTATTGCAACCCGGTCAGACATTGACTTGACTTCATCAGAGCTTGACTGGAAAGGAACAAACAGACTGGTTAGTGTCTGGAACAAGAACAGGAAAGTGACCATGAAAATAACAATACCTGAAATAAAATCCAGACTGATCTGGCCACGGGTATCGTTAAAGGGATTTATCCTGGATTTTCGTGGAAATACCTTTTTTCTTCCTGAAGTCGTCTTGCTCATAATAATAATTTATTGACATTCAAACTCGATAATTATCTTCACTACCGCATTGTGGACATTTGATCGGAATGAAGTTCGGGTCCGCCTGGAATTCAAATTCACAAACAGCACATCTAAAAAATACTTTAGATTGATCAACAAAATCATTCATGATTATAACCTCATCTTTATAATATCATACATGTTTATATACTTGTTATGATGTTTAATTTATAAAAGATTTCCCTTAGACATGATGAGTATTATGAGTGCTGAAATTTATCTTATATTATCCGGAAAGGGTGGAGTGGGAAAAACCACAGTTTTCTCAAATCTTGCAACCTCAATTGCAATGTCAGGGAAAGAGATCATCGTAATTGATGCTGATCTGGCAATGCCGAATCTGGGACTTGTTTTTGGTATGATCAATGCACCAATTACTATTCATGACGTCCTTGCCGGCAGTGAACCTATAGAAAAAGCCATCTATGAAGGACCCCACGGATTGAAGTTCATTCCAGGCGGGGAAAGTATCGAAGGATATCAGGCAGCTGATCCCTCTCGTATGATAGATGTACTGGACAACCTGAAGGAGAAGGCAGATTATATATTGATAGATGCCCCTGTAGGCTTAAATGAAGATGTTGTCTTGTTATTACCTGAAGTAGATCACGTTATCATCATTTCCACTCCAGATCTAATATCTACGGCAGATGCTCTGCGAATGCGACTCATCGCAGAGTCAACAGATATGGTCATCGACGGTGCGATTTTGAACCGCACTAATGTACATGATGAAAATGGAGCAATAGAATCGTTTGGAAAGACCATGGAATTAAAGATACTTGCTGTAATTCCCGATGATATCAATGTGCATAAAGCTGCTCTGGATAAGATTCCCCTGGTAATTTCAAATCCTGATTCACCGGCATCTATTGCCATCAGGAAACTGGCAGCACAACTTACAGGAGTTGAATTTATACCTGATACCAGGAAAAGTGGGATATTCCAAAAGATACTTGGAACATTAGGGTTTAATGTCAATTCAAATGAAGGACAGAACTGAAAAATCCAATACAGGTGAGAAAAAAGCTGTTGGTGAATCTGCTGCAGATCTTGTCAGGGACAAAATGGTAGTGGGTCTTGGCACAGGATCTACCACTGCTTTTGCAATTAAATCACTTGGACACAGAGTAAAACAGGGATTGGACATAAGAGGTGTTCCTACCTCATACCAGTCACAAATGCTGGCAATTGAGCATGGCATTCCCCTCACCTCACTTGCACAGGACCCGGTTGTGGATATTGCAATCGACGGTGCGGACCAGGTTGATGCGAACCTGTGTGTAATTAAAGGTGGGGGTGCCGCCCATACCAATGAAAAGATCATCGCAGCTTCAGCCAGGCGGTTCGTGGTACTTGTGGACCTGACCAAAGTGGTTGAAGTGTTGGACCACTATGTACCCCTGGAAGTCATGCCGCAGGCCCTGGAACTGGTCAAGTGCCAGGTCAGGGAATTAAAAGGCAAGCCAGTGTTACGTATGGCGGTGCATAAAGACGGACCTGTGATCACTGATAACGGTAATTTCGTGGTGGATGCTGATTTTGGTAAGATCAATGACCCTGAACAGCTTGCCAGGGAATTATCAGGTTGTACCGGAGTGGTCGAACACGGTATTTTCCTTAATGCAAACGAGGTATATGTGGGAAGGCCGGATTGTGAAATTGAAATACTTAAAGCGTAAAGGTTGATGTATTATTATGGCAGCGTCTTCATTCAAGAAACTGGAAAGTGTCCATGAACTAAGTGAATCTGTGCATGACCAGCAGACCTTGCTATCAAAACTTAATAAAGAACTCTCGGCATATACTGTTTTTGACCTGATGAAAATACAGGTCCAATTGGAGAAGGAATGTAAGTATCTCCCCCCGAAATATAAAAAAGTGTTCAGGGAAAAGATGGCTGAACAACTTATTTCAAATTTTAAAGAAATTATTGCTAAAACACATTCCTATAATCAGATACTTGATAAGGAACAGTTTATTGAATTCATCAAAAGTTTCCAGGAAAAACTTGATAATATTGATACGAAAGACACTTCCCAGGCACATGATATGACTGTGCTGTACCATTTATGTGCTCTTTACAATATCTTCATAACCAAAACACCGCCCCATCCTGAAGGTACGCCTTTCCCAGGTGGGTTTTTTGTGGAAAAGATCGGGGATCATTATTACTGCCCTGTGAAGGACAAGCAGAAAGATAATGATGAAGCCCTTTGCAGGTTCTGTGTAGCCAGGCAGACTCAAATGGAGTAATATCCCTTCCCTGTTAATCAGACTTAGTATACACTACTTAGCCTACTTATTACACCTATTAAATATCTCC
>PYCK01000099.1 GCA_009649835.1 Candidatus Methanocomedens sp.
GTCACACCTTACCCCCTTCTGATACCTCTAATATTGCTTTAAAATAATTAATTGGCGTGGAAAACGATTAGTACGGCTTCCTTCTTGTAATATAACAAAATTTTTAAAAAAGACCGATACTTTTAAATACTTTTGTTGAAGAATATTACTATATGAAAATCAGAGTTGTAAGTTCGAAAGAAGAAATTCCCACAATTGGAAATGAAGAGATCGTCCACATGGCATTCAGACCTTCAAACAAAGATATTTTTACATTGGTTAAAACGTGTCCCGATCTGAAAGGTATCCACATCCCAACTTCATACATAAGTACTATCTCCAAATCAACTTTGATGTTCCTTGAAATGCAGAATATCACACTTATGGAAGGCGATGTATGGGGACATAGGAAGGACATCAATGAATACTATGAAATCAAACCCCAGATAATTGATAGGATTGAAGAGTTAAAGAAGGAAGGGAAATCCAAGGAAGAGATAATATCCGAGTTGGGAAAAGAGACACGATTAGGTAAAGATTTGATTGGGTTTTTAGTGTGACATGTTAGCTTCCGGGCGCATCTTACAATTATGGGAGGAAATAGGGAATACTTCGTATCCATTTCAAATCTAAGGGTAATTTAAAAATTATTAGACAGGATTGACAGGATCAACAGGATATACCGCAACGTCAATATCCTGTCAATCCTGTAAATCCGGTCAAAATACCATGCTTTTTGAAGTGGATACAATACTTCCCTAAAATCGCTATATACAGGCCCGGGACATTTCAGACTGTCCGTTAATTCAAAATTTCGAAAAAAAGAAGGCCAATTAAACCTCTAAATGTATCCACTCCAAATCGAAGGGTAATTTAAAAATTATTAGACAGGATTGACAGGATACGAGGCAACACTAATATCCTGTAAATCCGGTCAAAATACCATGCTTTTTGAAGTGGATACCTCTAAATCGAAAAGGAAGGGGAAATTATATTACTGACAGTAATTGTCGGACAGCCTGTATAGGGCTGGCATCCTTTATTCCATCAATGATAGCGGCCCTGGTATTCTTATCCCTGGATGAGCGAGATGTCACAGGAGATACTTAAGACGTTAATTGATATCCTTTTCATTTCGTTGTTCTGCCCATTGTTACAACAAAGATCATTGCTCAATTGTGATGTTCAAGAATATGATGATAATGGGCAACTGGCATCAGGGAATTGAATGCCCTTGACACAACTTCGCTCAATGCCGGATGAATATCCATACCATACATAATAGGACCTGCACTCTGTTCGGGAGTATACATAAGTGGAATGATCTGGTGGATAATGATTGAGGCATGCGGGCCAATGATATGTGCTCCTAAGATCCTGTTAGTACCCGCCTCCACAATGACCTTTACAAAATAACCCTTCGCATCCATAGCTTGACCTTTGGCAGTATCCTCATATTTCTTAAAACCTATGAGTATTTTGTCTTCTCCATACTTTTCAATGGCTTCCTTTTCCCGTAATCCCACGCTGGCAATTTCAGGGTGTGAAAAGACCGCATGCGGTACTGCATGGTAGTCGACCTTGACATTCTTATGCAAAACTGCATTATAATACACAATAGTTGATTCATAGTTTGCCACATGTTTGAAAAGATACTTTCCTATGGCATCCCCCAGTGCCCAGATGTTGGGCTGTGATGTTTCAAGATATTCGTTCACTATGATCCAGCCTTTACTGTCAGTATCTATCTCTCCCTTCTCAGGATGTAATATATCTGTAGTTGGCCCTCTTCCAGTAGCAACGAGAATTTCTTCAGCCTCCACACTGATCTCTTCACCGCTATTTCTGTCCCTTGCAACAACCTTTTTCTTTCCATCACTGCTCATTTGCACTTCAATAACTTCATGACCCGTGATCAGATTCATGTGTTTTGACATTACTCTCATTGCCAGTGCTGAAACCTCGACCTCCTCTTCAGGAATGAACTGAGAATTTCTACCGATGATACTTACTTTAGAACCCATTGCAGAAAAAAAATGGCCGTACTCTGCTGCTATGTAACCCCCGCCAATGATGGCAATACTTTCAGGGAGTTTGGTCATTTCAAGTACTGTATCGCTTGTGAGATATTGCACCTCATCTAATCCTTTAACAGATGGTATCAAAGTTCTTGAACCGGTACAGAGGAATATCATTTTTGACGTAATGGTCTCGCTGCCTACCTTTAATGTATAAGGTGCAGTGAATTCTGCCACTTCCGTATAATAATCTATGTTCTCATCATCCGAAAGTCCCTCACGTATCATGTTAATATCTTCAAAGATATGTTTCCTCATTCTATCCATTACATTCTTGAAATCAATGTTCTTTATTTCCACATCAATGCCAAATATCCCTGCAGTCCCTATTTCCCTTATAAGCTCTGCAGGATAAAGTAATAATTTAGATGGTATACATCCTCTTGTAAGACATATCCCACCGGGTTCATCCTTATCGATGACTGCAATTTTTATATCAGGATCTGCGTTAATCATTGCGTTAACAATGTTCATCGCAGAACCAGTACCTATTACGATCAGATCATAATCCTTCATCTATTCAAACCCCGCATTGGATAATTGTATTTGTTGATACATATTTGTTCCTGGGATGGTTTTCATCATTCGAAAGCTGGTCCACCCACATCAGCTTTATTGCTGTATCCCCTGGTCTCCCAGTATCCTTTGTACCCGGTATTGGTAATTTGGATATGGGTGATCCATTTACCCCATTTGTACCCATATTTGTCCTCAGCTACTAATTGCAGTGGAAATCCCCTGTCCGGAGGCAGGGTTACATCATTGATCTTGTATGCGACCATAATATTATTGTCCAGCAGGTAATCCAGGTCATGGGATGTAGAATACCCATCAGCGGAATAAAAGATCACAGTAGTGGCATTTTCATTAACACCCGTAACATTGAAAAGTGTCTCTACTTGGACCCCGGTCCATTTTGCCGTAAAGCCCCATCCTTCCACACAATTCAGATCAAGCACCTTTGAGGTTGACGGGTACTCAAGTATCTGGTCATAGGTGAGATTTACCGGTGTTTCAACTAATCCGTCAATTTGCAGCCTGTAAGTATCTCGATCGATGTAATGAGTACCTTTTATGGCATTATTACCCTGATTGCTAATGGGAGTTAGTTCTATACCCTGGTATTCAGTAGCCTCGGTCTCGTTCCCATAAACAGAAGGTTGTTTCGTTGCTGATAGGCATCCGGAAACAGCTGTTATTACAATTAAGCATATAATCGCAAGACCAATTTGCTTTACTCCCAAATGACCCATAGTACCTTCTCCTATAATTATTGGTTAATCCACCCCATTTAACCCTCTCGACCATTCAATCAACCCGACCCCGGTCATCAATCCCCGTAGACTAAGTCACACCACGGTATACTCCATACAAATGTACCGGACCTGTATATATCGATTTTTCAGGATTACCTCCTGTTATGCCCATATATATTGTGTGCCGGGATATACTTTTCAACCACTTCCCGGCCAGCGCCCCTGAAGATGTGCTAGCAACTCATGGCCCACAGATGGTCACCGCACCATTCCTTCAAATGTGGCAACTCCTTCCTGAGCACCCTACTACTTC
>PYCK01000100.1 GCA_009649835.1 Candidatus Methanocomedens sp.
CCCTGTCCGACAGGCAGATGCTCGTCTTTTTTACCATGGTTATCATGCAGGTGCACATGTACAACCTTGTCAAGACATTTATCAAGGAATTCATCTACCCTTGCATTGGTATTGGCATGCCCCACATCAAAGGTCAGCCCCAGGTTATCACGGTCAACCGACTCGATCATACCCAGCATTTCCTCTGCCTGCCTGCCAAAGATAAAATCCATATTGACCATATTCTCCACACCAATGGTCACATCATATTCGTCTGCAAAATCGCATAACCTCTGCAGACCCTGGATGTTGCGGTCCCATGCAAGGTCAGGCATCTGCATACCCAAAGGTGAAAGATGTCCCGGATGTACCACTGCCAGGCGTGAAAAAGGTGCCGACAACCCGATTATTTCCGTCATCTGGTGAATGGTTTCGTCCCATATGTTCTCATTCAGGCTTGCAAGGTTAAGGTCTGAGAAAGGAAGGTGGATCGTAAGGGTAAGGCCGGTCGTCTCAATGACGTTTGATATTTTTTCCAGGTTATCACCAAGAAGGGTCTGGTTCCCCTCGCAGACGATTTCCCACCCTGAAAAACCCATATCTTCAAGTTCAAAGGCATAATCAAACGGGTCATCCACAACTGACCTGCAGGAAAAACCAATCTTATCGGGCGCAATTCCGGGACTCATGTTACCTGCCCGGGCTCACGGAAATAAGTGTTCCGTTATGGCGCCCGGCAGCAGCTTCATTGATGTTCCCAGGCTCCCTGCCGTCGATAACAATGGTCTTGATCCCGCACCGCTGGATGATCTTGGCTGCCAGCGGGTCCAGGGGCGAGTTGGAACCTGCGCTCATGTTTATCTTTATTACAATATCAACCAGCTGGGAAGGCGTCATTGAGGAGATCTTTTCTGCTTTGCTGTCAAGGTTGGGATCGGCAGTATATACCCCGTCCACTGAAGTGGCATTGATGAGCAGGTCAGCCCCCACATATTCGGCCAGTACAGCCGATACCGCATCAGTTGTCTGTCCTGGTATCAGGCCTCCCATCACCACAACCCTGCCGGTAAGTGCCGCATTCCTGGCGTCCTGGTAGCTGGTGAGGGGGACAGGATAGGCACTGTTTCCCATAGCAGCAATGAGTAGTTTTGCATTAATGCGGGTCATGTCGATACCGATAATGTCGCATTCCACTTCATTTGCACCCAGGTCCCTGGCAGCAGTTATGTAATCCCTGGCAATCCTGCCCCCACCGACGACAATATACGTGGTGTGTTCCTCTGCAAGTGCTTGTATACTGCTGGCATATTTCCTGATCCTTTCAGGGTCCAGATTGCTTGTAAGCACAGACCCGCCGATTGAAACCACTAATATCATTGCTATTACCTGCCCCTTCTTGTGTTATACCAGGACTTAAATCCAGATGTTTTATTCAATGTAATTTGCTTTTTACTTTATCGTAGAAACCGTCGGTATTTATACGTACGAACCGGGCCGGTGTAGCTGCCTTTTTAATCCGGATTATATCACTGGAAGAAATTACCTTAGAGAACTGCCCGTCCACCACCACTTCTGCTTCTTTGTCAGGCAGCAGCAGTTCCACCTTAATAGTACTCTGGCCGGGTACGGCCCACGGCCTGGAAGATAGCTTGAACGGTGCCAGGGGCACAACTACTATTGTATCTACCTTTGGGTCAACGATGGGGCCACCTGCACTCATGGCATAAGCAGTTGAACCGGTTGGTGTGGCTATGATCAATCCGTCAGCCCTCAGTTCCTCAAGTTCATGTTCATCAACCCAGACCCTGTAAGCAAGCATTTTGGCAGGGTGGGCTGTGATGATAACCACTTCGTTAGTAGCTGGTGGAAGTTTCATGTCATTGATCCATATGTCCATCCGGAACCTCTCATCCACTTCAAATCCAGAAAGTACTGAATCTATGGTACGAAGTGCATCATCGGCTTCCACATCTACAAGAAAACCCAGGGTTCCCAAGTTTATTGAAATAACTGGCAGGGGGTCATCCATGTGCTGCACTGTTCTTAGCACTGTGCCGTCCCCGCCGATGGTTATCACCATCTGCACACCGAACTGTCGCATCCGGGCTACAGGAACGCCTTCAATGCCAAGCTCACTTGCAGTACCAGGATCAACATAGATGTCCAGTTTTTTTTTGAAATGTTCAATAATATCCCTTGCTATTTCTACAGCACCGGGCTTATCGCAGCGTGAGACCACTCCTACTTTTGTTATCATTGATTTCCCCTTCAAACTCTTCCGGTTTGAGATATTAAAAGTAGTATAATATGTTACAGTATTATAACCTATTGTTGGGAGTACAAGAAACTGCTTGCTGACGTTCGCAGTTACTTGAACCTGCATTTCGACCTCTTTATTTAGTAACTATGTCATTTGAATGAACAATTGTGAGTGGTGGGAATAAGTATCGGCTACAAAACTCAAACTCAAATATAAGATTGCACCCGGTCGTCCAACTGATAGAGATTTAATAGTGCTTGCACCAAATCCTCTATTTTACCTGATATTTCCAGCTCAGTAAGAGACGGCAATAATATCTCTTTATCACATCTGAATCTTTCGAGCAGTTCGGCTAGTGTCATGGGATTTACAGCCAGTTCTTGAAGGATTGCATCCTCAAACCATCGTTCCATCTGCTCCTGAGATTTTTTTGAAATGCGCTCACCAATCGGTGTTTCAAGACCATAGGAAGTCCTGAGTTTATCCAACTTATCATAAAGGTCAATTTCACACATCATATCATGTCTGGATTGGGCGATACATTCTGTCA
>PYCK01000101.1 GCA_009649835.1 Candidatus Methanocomedens sp.
ACCATGGGCCATGCCGGTGCCATTATCAGCGGGGGCGGCGGGACTGCAAAGGAGAAGATCGAGGCGCTGGAGGGTGCAGGGGTTGTGGTGGCAGGGAGTCCTGGTCTGTAGCCTGTTAACATGGGACCATATCCTAAAACGAATAGGATAGCATCAAGCAATCCAAAATTCTGCCTCTTCGCACTTCTTCCATATAGAGGACTCTTATAGGTACCTTTTTAGATAATCAAGATGAATTTGTTGTAAAAATCGTAGTGTTTTACAAGCACGGATGCAAATCAATATATTATTCAGTGATCACCAATGGAAATAGTAAAAGGCGGACCTACAAAATCCGAAATTGCAGCAATAACACTTTTAAAACTAAAACCTTCTCCCGGTGATGTGATTGCCGATATAGGGTGCGGAACAGGTAGTATATCCATTCTGGCCGCCAAAAAAGCAGGTTTTGTATATGCAATTGACTCCAGGAAAGAAGCAATAACAGTCACAGAAAAGAACATAAAAGAATCACACATCAACAACATTAAATTAATTCAAGGTGAGGCACCAGGCGTGCTGGATGAACTGCCGCTCCTTGACTGTGCATTCATAGGAGGGACAAAAAATATCAAACCCGTACTGCAGCAGTTGAAGAAAAAAGTAAAAAACAGGATTGTGGTAAATGCCGTCAGGATACAGACTGTTTCAAACATCATTCAGATCATGCAGGATCTGGAGATATTCAGTGAAGTAGTACATGTCCAGATATCAAAAAGCTATGAACTTGCAGGTGAGATTGCATTCAAACCTTTAAACCCTGTTTATATCATTGTTGGTGATACCAGCAAAGAAGCATACAGGGAGGTGCCCTGAATGCTGGTTGGAGTAGGACTTGGTCCGGGTGATCCTGACCTGATGACAATTAAAGCTGTTGAGACCTTGAAGCGTGCTGATATTATTTTTGTACCCGGGCGTCTGGCATCCGACCTGGTTGAACCATATGGTACGCCGCATATACTGGAATTTCCTATGACAAGGGATAAAGATATATTACAGTCCCACTGGGAGCATAATGCTGATAAGGTGGCTGAATATGCAAGAGATGGACTGGCAGCTTTCGGTCTTATCGGTGATCCCAATTTCTTTAGTACCTTCACACACCTTAGCAGGATCATCAAACTGCGCCATCCCGGGATTCTCATTGAAACTATTCCCGGCATCAGTTCTATAACGGCTTTTGCATCCAGGACCAATATCAGTATAGATACCTCCTTTACGGTCAGTGACGGGAGCCCTGTCAATGATAGAATAATCTTAAAAGCCAGACAACCAAAAAAGATCGTCGAAACACTGCGCTTAGAGGGATTTAGTGATTTCATTCTGGGCCAGCGTTTATTCTCAGACAGCGAAGAGATAATTACGAATACAGACGATATGCCTGATACAGGCGATTATTTCAGTATCATCCATGCGAGGAAACAACGTGACTGATAATAAAATATATTTTATAGGAGCAGGTCCCGGCGACCCTGAACTAATTACAGTAAAAGGACAAAGACTGCTTAACAGTGCTGACCTGATAGTATATGCAGGCTCACTGGTAAATCCTGAACTGCTCAGCAGTACAGATGCACAAAAGATCAACAGCTACGGGATGCGACTTGAAGATATCACCAGTACAATGGTAGAAGCGATCAAGAGAGGTGAAAAGGTAGTCAGGCTGCACAGTGGTGACCCGTCATTATATGGTGCGATCATAGAACAGATCAATGAACTGGCAAAACACAATGTTGAAGTAGAGATCATACCCGGAGTATCTTCTTTATTTGCCGCCAGCGCAGCACTGGGTATCCAGTTGACATTAAAAGGAGTTAGTGAAACACTGATCATTTCCAGACCCGCAGGAGAGACTCTAAAGGAAGATGACTTAAAAGCACTATCCAGGCACGGTGCAACCATGGCAGTATTCCTGGGAACCCATACAATAGATGAAATTATGAAAACAGTGGAATATCCTCCTGATACACCTGTGGCTGTGGTCTATCATGCCTCCTGGAAAGATCAAAAGATAATCAAAGGTACAGTCGAAGATATCGCAGAAAAGGTCATATCAGCAGGACTTACCCAATCTGCTATGATACTCATCGGCGGTGTGGTGGACCCGGTACAGTACAGGAGGTCTCATTTATACTCACCGCAATAATTTACCTGCAGCATAATTATGAAGCAGCCGTTAAGGTCAGGGAATGTGTTGATGGAGACCTTATACTGTTCGATGATAATGCTTTTAAAAAGGCATTTTCAGAGTATGAAGCCATCATAGCGGTAATGGCATGCGGCATTGCAGTAAGGCAGCTCGCCCCCTTGCTTAAGGACAAATGGGACGATCCGCCGGTTGTAGTGGTGGATGCAGGACTCAATAATGCTATATCATTATGCGGCGGTCATCATGGTGCTAATGAACTTGCAAAGCGTCTCGCAAAATCCGGAGCACGTCCGGTAATAACTACAGCTACTGAAGTACTGCACCGGCCCAGTGTGGAAACTATAGCAGATACACTGGACTGCGAGATAGTGAACAGGGATTCCACCAGGGCAGTGAATTCCTGTCTGCTCAGGTCAGACCTGCCACTGATCAATATCTCAGGACCAAAAGTGGTTATGGTAGACCCTGATGTTACAGTGCTTAAAAAGAAAGGAGTGAGGAAAGAAGGACTAGAGAAGGAAGGGATAGGGAAGCAAGGAGATAACCAGAAGACAGGTGTTATCGTAGGTATAGGTACCAGACGCGATGTGAGTTCAAACAATGTGGTGGATGCCGTGAAAAAAGCTCTGGCTGAGCATGGATTGACATTACCGGATGTTGAACTGTTTGCCTCTGCAACGATCAAAGAGAATGAATCCGGACTTATTGAAGCTATTTTTGGGATGGGGGGGCAGATCGTATTTATCCCTGCTGAAGTGATCAATTCCATCAATGCACCTTCCGCATCCGAGGCAAAAAGACTGGGACTCAATGGCGTATGCGAACCTTGCGCACTGGCACTTAGCAGGGAAAATAAACTTATCATGAAAAAGAAGGTATATGACAATGTCACCATCGCAATCGCACAATAACGGGATGCTCTATGTAGTAGGGATCGGGCCGGGGTCGCCCGATCATATGACCATAAAAGCAGCAGATGTACTGAAGAATGCAGATATCATTATCGGTAACAGTACATACCTCGATCAGATCAGCCATCTGGTAACCAGCCAGCAGGTGATAAGATCGACAATGGGACACGAAGTGGAAAGGGCAAAAAAAGCCATCCAGCTGGCCCGGGATAATACAGTGGCTATGGTCAGTGGTGGTGATTCCAATATTTATGGTATGGCAGGTCTGGTGCTGGAAGTGGCAAGGCATGAAAATTCACAGGTAGATATTGAGATCGTGCCCGGTGTCACAGCTTTAAGTGCTGTGGCAAGTTTGCTGGGTGCTCCTGTTGTTACGGATTTTGCAGTGATCAGCCTGAGTGATCTGCTCACACCATGGGATACTATTGAGAAACGCTTGCAGGCAACGACTGAGGCAGATATGGTAATAGGTATCTATAATCCAAAAAGCAGGCAGAGGAACAACAACTTCCAAAGAGCTGTTAAAATTATCAGGCGCAGCAGGGAAGATAGCGTACCTGTAGGTATTGTTAAAAATGCGCTGCGCAGTGAGGGTGAAGCAGTCATCGTAACCACACTTGGCAACGTGCTGGAATATGACGATGACGTGGACATGAGAACTACGGTGATCATTGGAAACAGTGAATCCGGAATATGGAATTCCAGGATCATTACACCAAGGGGATATCATAAGAAATATGACTACTGATCTAATATGACTACTGATTTATTAACAACCGCAGGACAGCATACTAAAAAAATCGATCCCGAACTTGTCCGAAGATGTATAGAACCGGGAGCTACAACCCCTGAAGCCATGACCATATCAGAAGCAGGCCGCGCTATTGCAAGAGAGATAGTAGGAGATAATGGTCCGGAAGATGGGATACGCCAGCGCTGTGTGGTAGCCACCGGTGATCCGGCAATCAAGGACCTGCTGGTGTTTAGCAATGACCCGGTAAAAGCCGGGATTGGTGCCATATCTGCAGGTGCGACTATATATACTGATATAAGGATGGTAAAGACAGGCATTATCAAGAAAGGACATAAATGTCAGATAGAGTGCGTACTGGATATAGAAGGTGCTCCAAAACTTGCCCAGAAGTTAGGTATTACCAGGACATCGGCGGGTTTTCTGAGTGCTGCACAGGGTCTTGAGAATTCTATTGTAGTCATTGGAAATGCACCTTCAGCAGCTATTACTGTTTCCCGTATGGTGGAATATGGTATCAGACCGGTCATGATCGTGGCTGTTCCTGTGGGATTCGTGAACGCTGCCGAATCAAAAGAAAAGATAAGGAAAATTGATATACCATCCATAATCTGCACTGGAACCCGGGGGGGTACACCTGTGGCAGTAGCCTGCATCAATGAGATGATAATCATGTCAGGTAAGGTATAGATCCTATGACAAAAGCTGTAATGATCACAGGGACCCATAGCGGAGTGGGTAAAACTACGGTATCACTTGGATTAATGGCAGCACTTACACGCAGGGGTATGTCAGTCCAGCCTTTCAAGGTCGGACCCGATTTTATAGACCCTTCACACCATACCGCAATTAGCGGTAATCCCTCCATGAACCTTGATTCTTATATCATGGGTACAAAAGGAGTATGCAGAACATTTGCTAAATATCAAAACTCAGACATATCCATTATAGAAGGTGTAATGGGCCTGTATGATGGTATTGAATCCACCCAGATCGCAAGCAGTGCCCATGTTGCTAAAACATTAGGTATTCCGGTGCTGCTGGTTATCAATGTCCACGGCATGTCACGCAGCACAGCGGCTGTGGCAAAAGGATACCAGATGCTGGACCCGGATGTTAACATTGCCGGACTGGTATTAAATCAGGTAGGCAGCCCCAGGCACCGTAAACTTGTGGAAGATGCGCTAAAGGCTGAAGGTATTGATATTCCGGTAATTGGCTCGCTTCCTTCTAACAGGGAACTCTCCCTTCCATCCAGGCATCTGGGACTGTATATGGCTCATGAGCAGATGCAGGATTACGATAAACTTGCAGATTTTATTGATGCAAATGTTGATATGAATGCTTTGCTTGGGATATCATCAATACCTGATATCCCGATAAATATAAAAAAAATAAATGAAGATGGAAATACAGAAATAGATAAAGAAAAACGATTTAATGTTATAATAGTAGCAATGGATGGTGCTTTTTGTTTTTATTATCAGGAAATGCTGGATGAATTACAAAAGCTTGGTGCTAAGCTTGTATTTTTCAGTCCCATGTCAGATGATCTGCCTGATATTGATGGATTGATATTAGGTGGCGGGTACCCAGAACTGTTTCCTGCCGAACTCTCATCCGGCAGTGCGCTAACTGGTATCAGGAAGGCTGCCGTGGACGGTATGCCAGTATATGCGGAATGCGGCGGGTTGATGTATCTGGGAAAAAGTCTTGAAGTCAAAGGAAAAACATATGAAATGGCTGGTGTACTGGATACCAGGTCGAGCATGGTAGGGAGATTCCAGGCATTGGGATATACTGAAGCAGAAGTTGTGTGTGATAATCCTCTATCATTAAAGGGACAGGTAATAAGAGGACATGAGTTCCATTATTCCATAACCGAATGCGACCGTGATGCCAGGTTTGCGTACAGTATGAATAGAGGGAAAGGTATAGAGGACGCAAAGGATGGACTTATGGTATATAATACACTGGCTGGTTATATGCATAC
>PYCK01000102.1 GCA_009649835.1 Candidatus Methanocomedens sp.
GGTCCTATGATTGCGGGCCTGGTCATGGAACTCGAAGGTGCCAGGACAAGTTTTTTGGTACTGGCAGCACTTACAGGTCTGGCAACCATCATTGCTTTTTTCCTGAAGGAAACCATGGAATAGACAAAAAAAGGTTAGGAATGTACATAATTTTGGCACTATCTCATAATCCAGTTATGTAGTAAAAATAGTGATATGTCAACAGTAAATAAATATTTATTCAATTGATGGGGAAACATGTGAAGTTGATCGGGAGAAATGTGAATTTTCGACGGGATTAACAGGATTGACAGGATATTAAGTGAGTCGCACCATCATGTAAATCCTGTGAATCCTGTAAATCCTGTCCATAAGTCAAGCGATGACTTGTACTTGATTGAGCATGATGTTTCAGGTATAGATTTGATTTTTTTCTGGAAACAGCATTTTCATGCTCATGGATGTCATCGAGGGTAATGAATCTTTATGCCTTATAACTGGATTATGGAACAGTGCCCATAATTCTACAATCTTACTGGTAGTTAGGTATATATACTAGTATCACTAACTAAAGGTTAGTAACCAAGTGTTAATAACTATACGTTAATAACCTGATGTTACTAACCATATGTGAATGATCACTCAAATATCAGGATGAACTGGTCTATGGAGTCAACACAACTGCTGGATTTGCTTGGGAACGAGAACAGGAGGAATATAATCCAACTACTCGCCTCCAGGCCCTACTATGTAAGCGAGATCGCCGAGCGCCTTGGTGTAGGTCCCAAGGCAATACTGGGGCACCTGGAGCAGCTTGAGCAGACCGGACTGATCCGTGCAAACACCAATAAACAGCGGCGCAAATACTACCACATAACAGAGAACCTGAAACTGGAAGTATTTGTGTCGCCGTACTCCTATACTGTGGAAACATGCACGGTCCTGCAGCAGCCACAATCGGAAAAGCCGAAAAGTCCCCACCGGGGTCCCACGGATGATTCAAAATCCGTTGAAACACTGAAAAAACTGAACACGGAATTGTTCGAACTGGAATCCCGGAGGCGGCAGCTTGCAGACCAGCAGCACAAGATCGAAGGGGAAATGACTGATGTTATGGCAGAGTGTGTCAAATGGATCCATGAAGTGGCAGAGAACTACCCTGAAGAGGAGATATTGATGGCGGTCCTGAAAAAACCGCAGGATATGCGCTCTCTTTCCATGAGCATGGGGAGACCCGAATATTTCATGGAAGAACCTATCCGGTCACTGATGGACAGGGGAATAATAAATGAACGGCAAATAAACAACAGGCAGTTATTGACCCTGATCTGAAGCGATAAGTAATATATACTATTCATTGACAGATATAATGTATAAGAATAAGTAAAGGATGTAATAAAATGGCCAAGGAACTGACACTCAGGGTTGCGGAATCCCATCATCGTGATGTGGGGCGCGACATCGCACGTATCGAGCGGGAAAAGATGGAACTGCTCGGTCTGGTAAGCGGCGATTATATAGAGATCGTTGGTAAGGATACCACTTATGCTATCGTATGGCCGGCTTATCCAGAAGATCGGGGGAATGACCTGATCAGGATCGATGGTAATATTCGCAATAATGCCGGGACCAGCCTGGATGACAAAGTAAATATCAAGAAAGCAGAGGCTAAAGAAGCAAAGAGGGTTACTCTTGCACCTACCCAGGCCATCAGGCTGGTAGGCGGTGCCCAGTATATCCACAGGCTGCTGGAAGGCAGGCCTATTAGTAAGGCACAGCAGATCAGGGTAGAAACTGTCAGCAACCCCCTGAACTTTGTGGTATTATCCACCACCCCCACCGGCCCTGTATTTGTGGGGAAGAGCACAATCATCAATCTCAAGGATGAGATTGTGGATGAAAGCAAACTTAAAGGGTCGCCGAAGACAACTTATGAGGATATCGGTGGTTTAAGGCGCGAGATCGAACTTGTCAGGGAGATGATCGAACTCCCACTGCGCCATCCCGAACTTTTCCAGAAACTGGGAATTGACCCGCCTAAAGGCGTACTGCTGCATGGTCCGCCCGGAACAGGCAAGACCCTGATAGCTAAGGCAGTGGCTAATGAGACTGATGCTAATTTCGTATCCATCAGCGGTCCCGAGATCATGTCCAAATACTACGGTGAGAGTGAGAAGCATCTCAGGGATATGTTTGATGAGGCAGAAAAGAACGCACCCACTATCATATTCATTGATGAGATAGACAGTATCGCACCAAAACGTGGTGAGGTCACAGGTGAGGTAGAACGCAGGGTAGTGGCACAGTTGCTCAGCCTGATGGACGGGCTGAAGGGCAGGGGCGAGGTTATCGTGATAGCGGCTACAAACCGGCCAAATGCCATTGACGAGGCTCTGCGACGTGGCGGACGGTTCGACAGGGAGATCGAGATCGGTATCCCTGACATGAACGGCAGGCTGGAGATATTACAGGTACACACCAGGGGCATGCCCCTGTCCCCTGAACTTAATGGTGAAGGTAACGATGCAGGTGAACTGAAAAGGATTGCGGAGCGCACACATGGATTTGTGGGTGCCGACATGTCGTCCCTGTGTAAGGAGGCGGCTATGCACGCACTGCGCAGGTTCCTTCCTGAGATCAATATGGATGAGGAGATCCCTGCCGAATTCATAGAAAAATTGGAAGTTACTCACAAGGACTTCGATGAGGCGTTTAAGAATATCGAACCCTCTGCATTGAGGGAAGTGTTCTTTGAGGTACCCCAGGTGCGGTGGACCGATGTCGGTGGACTGGATGCCATCAAACAGGAATTGATAGAGGCAGTGGAATGGCCGCTCAAATACCCTGAAGCTTTCGAGGCCATCAACACAAAACCACCCAAGGGTATAATGCTCTTCGGGCCTCCGGGTACAGGCAAGACCATGCTCGCCAAGGCAGTAGCCAACGAGAGCGAGGCCAACTTTATCAGTATCAAGGGACCTGAGATGTTGAGTAAGTACGTTGGTGAGAGTGAGAAAGCCGTACGTGAGACTTTCAGGAAAGCGAAACAGGCCAGTCCGGCAATCATATTCTTTGACGAAGTGGACAGTATCGCACCCATCAGGGGAATAAGTTCGGACAGCCATGTCACTGAACGGGTCATCAGCCAGATGCTGACTGAAATGGACGGCATGGAGGAACTTAAGGACGTACTGGTAATAGCAGCTACCAACAGGCCTGATATGGTGGACTCGGCGTTGCTCAGACCTGGAAGACTGGATAGGTTGATCTATGTAACGCCGCCTTGTGTTGATGCCAGGAAGGAAATCTTTGAGATACACCTGGATGGTAAACCGCTGGATAATAAAGTGGACCTGAAAGAGCTGGCCAGGATGACAGACGGATATGTGGGTTCTGATATCGAGGCTATTTGCCGGGAAGCATCCATTATGGCACTCAGGGAGAAGATCACGCCCGGTATGGACAGGGAAGAAGCTAAGAAGATCAAGGATTCCATTGTCATCACAATGGATAATTTCGATAGTGCGATGACCCGGGTTAAGCCCACTTCGTCCAGTGGTAAACTCCAGGATTATGAAAAGCTTGCAAGTGAATTTGCCAGGTATGCTACTGTGGGTTCAAAGGATGAAACTGAAGAGAAATACAAGATATATGCATGAAAATAAATTAACAAGGTGATTGATAATGTTAAATAGACGACGAAAGGATTTATTTGAGGATATTTTAGAAGATATTGATGACATGATCAGGGGTATGTTCGAATCCAGGATCGATACTGAAGAGATGGGTGAGCCCCTTGTATGGGGTTATTCCATGACCCAGCACGGGAACGAACCGCCTGAGATCAGGGAGTTCGGTAATGTAAGCCTGAGGGATGAAATGTTCTCCGGGCTTGGGTTGGAGCACCAGGGTGGTGCTGCACATGTGGAGCCGGGTGTGCGCAAGCCTCTTGTTGATATCATGGAAGCTGAGGATAGCTTGCATGTGGTTGTGGAAATGCCTGGTATTACCAAGGAGGATGTCAGCCTTGATATTTCCGGGACTGTGCTGAACATTAAGGCAAGGAATGGGGACCGGAAGTATTCTGAACGTGTGGAACTGCCTGTAAGGGTGCTGGCTGATTCGGCAAAGGCCACTTATAAGAATGGAGTGCTGGAAGTGGTGTTCAAGTACGACAGGTCTGATAAGAAATCTATTAAGGTCGATTAGGTATTGATACAAGATTTGCGCCGGTAGGGTGTGTTTTTACCGGCGTTGTTTTCTTTTTTTATCTTCAGTGTCTTGTTTGTTTGTCTTTTTTTCTTGTTCAATGCACGCTGTCGCAATACTTCTGAATGAATTCGGAGGCATTCGTGGAGTCCACAGCAATTGTTAGACAGCCTCTTGA
>PYCK01000103.1 GCA_009649835.1 Candidatus Methanocomedens sp.
ACTTCAGAAGCCTCGCATGTGGTGAAGATGCGCCCGAGGTTAACATGGCATGGCGGGGATGAGCCAAGCTCACTGGGACATAATGGTTAAAGGTAAAATGATAAGGATACAGAAGGATACAGGATTTGGCGATGAAGAATAGAGGGATAGGCGATTGAGGTCATGATATGCTCAGTTGATATGGGAAGTTATCAACTTATGCAGTTACTTTACTTCCTTTGATCTCATACATGAAAGATTGCGGTTCAGATATATTTTCAGATGCATCAAGCATCTCAATAGACACAATCTTATTATCTTTCCCATAATCGATTATTACTCCCTCACTGATCTCGTCACTTTCTTCAATAGACATTTCCCTGAGTATCAAGGTCAGAATATCAGTATCCAGGTCGTAGATTACTTTCATAGACCATCACCTTTCCAATTCTAATGTGTCTTGATAGAATACTATTAACTTTTCTTTCCATCATCGCATTATTCCGATGCCGCCCTGAACCTCTCAACCACAAAGTCCCTGTCCATGGATACCAGGAAGTACCCCAACCTTGGGCCGCTCTTGGTACCAAGCAGGGCCTGGTAGATGGTCTGGAACAGTTTCTTCGGGTTTAAGTCCAATTCCCTTGCAAGATCATATATCCCATCGTGGATAGCCTGCCCATCCTCGTATCCGGGCATGCGTTCTGACAATATTTTCATGACCTGCCTTTGCTGGGCATTGAAATTCCTGACTTCCGGCGGCAGGGTCTTTTGTATACTGAACTTCACCATAGGAGGAGCAAAGGATTCCAGCCATTTATCGGCATTACCGGCCCGCTGCCGTACCTTCTCCACATCGGTTACATCATACCCGCCCCGCTCCAGTACAGTCAGGAGATAATCGAAACTGTGGTCAGCGATCTGGATCGCAGTGACCATATGCCTGAAAGGAATCTTTGCAGCCCCGTCCCCGCCGGCCTGGGACAACTGGTAAGCCCTCATATCCAGGCTCTCATCAAGGTTGTCGTATTCATCAATAAGGTTCAACAACGGCAGCCCGGGGTCGAACTCGATGTGCTTTTCAGGCTTGCTCCTGATGATTAGGTACCTCAACACCTCAGGAGGTAAGATTTCCAGCATATCGCTGATGGATACCGTAACCCCTGTGGAAGATGACATGGCACCCTTGCCCTTTAGCATTATCCATTCATAGACAATGGGGTGGGGTGCAGGGTAATCGTAAACTTCGGCTGATATCCGCTTCCCTGTATCGTATGAGCCCCCGGCAGAAGCATGGTCCTTACCGAACGGTTCGATGGTAACACCCAGGATGGGCCACCGTGCCGGCCAGTCCACCCTCCAGGTGAGCTTGCCGCCGCCTAGCATGGATACAGTGCCGGTCGAGCCGCATGAACAGGAATAGTCCACGGTTTCGGCATCAGGGTCAAAGCCTGTGACCTTTGTAGTGGTCAGCCTGCCGCAGTCGTTGCAGATGGGGTTGAACGGGTTCCAGTCAGGTTCAAGGGTGCGGCTCGATACCTCTTCGAGAATTCGGGCGATCTCATCCCTCTTTACCAATGCTGTCTTGATAGCGTCCACAAATGCCCCTTCCTTGTAGAGCTTATCAGCATGGTGGATCACGGGATGGATGTCCAGTTTATCCATGGAATCAATAAATGGTTCAAGGAAGTGTTCGGCATAGCTGGTGTGGTCGGTGCAGGGGCAGGGTATTTCGGACAGGGGTTTGCCTACATGCTCTTTATAACTGTCATCAAGGAACGGATAGACCTTACGCAGCGGGTCATACGTATCAGCGATATATATCAGGGTGGCGTCGCCCCCTGCATCCCGCAAAGCGCGGTAGACCGCATCGGCTGTCAGTACTTCACGCATGTTGCCTATATGGATATTGCCCGAAGGTGTTATGCCCGAAGCAACGATATGCCTGCTGCTCTTTTCAAGTGCTTCTTTTGCTACTACATCTGCCCAGTGTATAGTTTCTGCCATGACGTCTCACTTCGAGATGTTGGTAGATGCATTAAACGATATTAAATGTTTAGTATCCGGGCAGTAGCGGTATGCTGTAAGTCAGGCAATGCTTACGGCACACACCAAGTTATTCTAAGATGCGTGCATCCCGTAATATTCATATAGAAGTACAAACATGTAAAACAAACTTGTATTAACAATAATCATTAGCAACAGGAGGAACAGATTTTCATGGCAGCACAATTAGGAGGACAGCCGGTATTTATCCTTCGCCCGGGGACAGAACGTTCGCGGGGTAAGGAAGCACAGAACAGTAATATCATGGCGGCCAGGGCAGTAGCCAATGCCGTTCGTACCACACTTGGTCCTAAAGGCATGGATAAGATGATGGTGGATTCAATGGGCGACATTGTAATTACCAATGACGGTGCCCAGATTCTACGGGAAATGGATATAGAACATCCCGCAGCCAAGATGCTGGTAGAAGTGGCCAAGACCCAGGACGATGAAGTAGGCGACGGCACCACTACAGCGGCAGTATTGGCAGGTGAACTGCTGAAAAAGGCAGAGGAACTGCTCGACCAGGAGGTTCATCCCACTATCATCGCAGCAGGGTACAGAATGGCCTCAGATAAGGCAAAAAAGATCCTGGAAGGAATGGTCAGGGAAGTATCGGAAGATGATGAAGCACTCCTGTTAAAGATAGCAGGGACTGCCATCACTGGTAAGGGTGCAGAGAACGCAAAGGATAAACTTGCCAACCTGGCAGTTGTTGCAGTGCGCTCTGTGGTCGAGACAACAGATGGTAAAAAGAGTGTAGACCGGGAAGACATCAAACTTGAAACGAAGACCGGTGCCAGTGTAGAGGAATCGGAACTTATCGAGGGCATGATGGTGAACAAGAGCAGGGTACATGAGAATATGCCCAAGCGTATCGAAAATGCCAGGATACTGCTGCTCAATGCACAGGTGGAGATCCATAAGACCGAAATGGATGCAGAGATCAACATCACATCCCCTGACCAGCTGCAGTTGTTCCTTGACCAGGAAGAGAAAATGCTGAAGGATATGGTGGACAAGATTGTAAAAAGCGGTGCAAATGTCCTGTTCTGCCAGAAGGGTATTGATGATATAGCACAGCATTACCTGGCAAAGGAAGGGATATTTGGCATCCGAAGGTTCCTGAAAAGCGACTTTGAGAAAATGGCACGGGCAACCGGTGCCACCATTGTCAATAATATTAACGAGATATCCGAGTCCGACCTGGGATTTGCCGGCCTGGTAGAGGAACGCAAAATGGGCGGCGAGGATACTACATTTGTCACCAAGTGCAAGAACCCAAAGGCAGTATCAGTGATCCTGAGGGGCAGTACCGAGCATGTTGTGAACAATGTGGAAACTGCCTTCGAAGACGCCACCAGGGTAGTTGGAGTGGTCATAGAGGACGGTAAACTGGTAGCTGGCGGCGGTTCACCTGAAGTGGAACTGGCGCTGAGGTTAAAGGAATACGCAGCCACGCTCAAGGGCAGGGAGCAGCTTGCAGTGACCGCCTTTGCTGAAGCACTTGAAGTAATCCCGCGCACACTTGCCGAGAACGGCGGCCTGGACCCCATCGACAAACTGGTGGAACTGCGTAGCCAGCATGAGAAGGGTGTGAAGACTGCCGGCCTGAATGTGATCACCGGTGAAGTGACAGATATGTGGGAAGAAGGCGTGGTAGAGCCTCTGAGGGTAAAGACCCAGGCATTGAACTCTGCTACCGAATCCGCTACAATGATCCTCAGGATCGATGATGTCATTGCATCCAGCAGTTCCGGCGGCATGGGCGAGGGAATGCCGCCAGGTGGAATGCCAGGCGGCATGCCCGGTGGTATGCCTGATATGGATTTTGACATGTAAATTGCGTGCTGTGCCCGCGGGCACAGCCAATATCTTTTTTATTTATTCTATTACGTTATTCTTAATTACAGGAAAGCTCAACAGGCTACCAGACCATAAAATCCCAAGGGGTAATCCCAGTGAACGTGCTTGACACATCAAAACACACAAAAGATGAATTGACCGAGATACTGAGAAAGGAACTGGCAGATAACCCTATCTTGTATCTCACCGGCCCGCAGGGCGGCGGCAAGACCACCCTCAGTGTCAAAATGGCAGATGAGAACGTTGGTGCCATCTATGAGGGGCGGGCACGTTCTGCCCAGCCTGTAATAATCATCCAAAAGGATGTAACAGATAAAATGGAACAGGAGATTGTGGAACGGCGCAAGCTCCCGATCTTTGATGGGGATGACCCCATATATGTGGATGTGAAAATGCTGGATAAGCTCAATTACATCATTGAAAATGTCTTCGATGTAATGGAACTGGGTGAAGAGCACTTATTCAATGAGATATCACAGTTGGCAGCCAAAATTGGGGTTAAACCCAAGCAGATAGAGATCATTGCCGATGAAGATATGCTGGTGAGGCGCAGGCTTCAGCGCCATATGGATGCCAAAGACAGGCTGGAAGAACTGCTGGAAAAGGAAAAAAAGTATGGTATAAAGTCCAATCTGTTGGGTATCCAGGGTGCTAAGGTCCTGGATATAGTGAACCGGGAAGGGGTTGGAAACTACGATGACAGCCAGTTCTCAAGGACTGTGGAGGATTTTGACAGGATATTACCCACCAGGGATATGACCCTTGGCCAGTGCCTGCTTAAGGTAGTGGAGATCTCCAATGAGGAGGGAAAGGAATCCGGTTTTCTGGTCATGCATACTGATGATGGCGAGCAGAAGATCATCAGCGACCTTGTTGTGGGAAAACATGAGAATTCCATGATCGGTGTAACATTGCTGGAAATATATGTAGGGTACAGGCAGAGCCGGCATATGTACCAGACCTATAAGAGCAACCTGGAAGGAAAGGTGGAAGTTATACACTCCTTCACACCCGAATTGCAGCTTGAGGTGGGATTCAAGCAACTCGCGAACATGAACCTTGATTACATTTCCGAAGAGGATGACACCGGATTAGTGTCCGTTGCCGATAAAGCAGCTGCTGATAGGTTTGGTATTATCGTCAGTGTAGTGGATACTGACGGTAATATAGAATCATCAGAACCAAAGAGGATAGAGGAACTCGAAAGGATAATGTTCGAGGCCTACCAGGAATTCAAGGCTGCCCAGGGTTTGAACGTATAGTGGTATAATGGTATAGCGGTATAATGGTATAGTGGTATAGCGGTATAATGGTACAATGTTCAAATATGTGGAAAATATTATGGGTTTTTCAAGGGAAGCTTTTGAAGAGGCCTACAACCAGGGATTACAGTCCAATGATAAATCAGTTGAAATGGATCTGACCAACAGGACATATGAACGGGTAGTGGAACTGGAATCCGGGAATAATAGCATTGAAATGATCATGGTAGGGTTTGAGAAGACTATTATTTTGTATGAAGAAGGGATGTACGAAGTTATCCAGATGGAAAAGTCATAACTGTGAATACCCGGTTCGTCCTGAAGATGCAGGAATATCAATATCGATAAATTGATATTACCCTGAGTTATATAATTTAATAATATAATTTGATTATCCTTTTCAAAGAAGTGTATAACCATGTTCCTACCTACACCTGGAGATATAAAGAAGCGCAGGCTCGATCTTAACCTAACCCAGAACGAACTTGCCAGACTTGCAGGTGTGAGCCAGCCCCTTATTGCCAGGATCGAAGCAGGGGATGTGGATCCAAGGCTTTCTACATTGACCAAGATATTCGATGCATTTGATGCTACTGAAAAAAAGAGGGTACTGGCAGGGGATATTATGCATTCTCCTGTGATACATACACATTCCGATTCGTCTGTGGAAGAGGCTGTAGATATTATGGAAAGTGAAGGTTTCTCCCAGGTGCCTGTTATCGAGAACGGTGTACCTGTGGGCAGCATCTCTTCTGATACGGTTGTCCATTACATGACCGAAAGCGATACTGATAAACTATCCAATATGCAGGTCAGTGATATTATGGGCAGTTCTTTTTCCACTGTCTCAAAGGACACGGTAGTCAGTACCATCTCACACCTGCTTGAACAGAGTCCGGCTGTGCTGGTGATGGAAAGGGGCAAGGTAGTGGGTGTGGTTACCCAGCACGATGTTATGAAACTGGTGCATAAGAAATAACAATTTAACACGAACAAGAGAGACCTGAAATGTTACCTGAGGACGATTATAAAAAGATTGCAAAGCGGCTGGGCAGGGAGCCCACCGAAGTTGAACAGGGCTGTTTTTTGAACCTGTGGAGCGAACACTGCTCGTACCGTTCCAGCTCATCGATATTGAAAACCTTTACCACCACAGGTGAGCGGGTCATCATCGGTCCCGGGGATGATGCCGCTATTGTCCGTCTTGAGGACGGCTGGGTAATGGCCATCGGGATGGAGAGCCATAACCACCCATCATATGTTGACCCCTACAACGGTGCAGCCACAGGTGTGGGTGGGATCGTGCGGGATATCATTTCCATGGGTGCACGGCCCATAGCCCTGATGGACCCCTTGTATTTCGGGCCGCTCGATAATGAAAAGAACAGGTATCTTTTCGAGCATGTGATAATGGGCATTGCCGGATACGGTAACTGCATCGGCGTACCTGTGGTGCGGGGAGAGGCCTATTTCCATGAAAGTTTCAGCGGTAACCCACTGGTGAATGTGGTATGCGTAGGCCTGGCCCGCGAGGATAAGATCGTTACTGCCATTGCCCAGAAGGCTGGCAACAAGCTGGTGCTAATGGGTTCGTCCACTGGCAGGGACGGGATGGGCGGTGCGTCCTTTGCATCCAGGGACTTAAGCGAGGAATCGGAATCAGAGGAACGGCACAGTGTCCAGATAGGCGATCCCTTCGCAGAGAAACTTGTCATGGAAGCCACTCTTGAAGCCATTGATAAGGGATTGGTACTGGCATGTCGTGACCTTGGAGCCGCAGGCCTTGTCGGGGCCAGCAGCGAGATGGCAGCCAATGGCGAACTTGGTGCCTATATTATTGCTGATAATGTTCACCTGAGGGATGAGAGCCTGACACCTTTTGAGATAATGATATCCGAATCCCAGGAGCGCATGGTACTGGAAGTGGAGCCCGGTAATGTAGATAAGGTGCTGGCAATAGCAGACAAATACGACCTCAAGGCCAACCTGATCGGCGAACTCACACAAAAAACCCAGTATGTGGTGGAGTATAAGGGCGAAATAGTAGCAGATATGCCAATACTGTTCCTGTGCGGCGGCGCACCCACATCCGAACTGGATTTTATACCGCCCGGTATAGAGAGGAATGCTGAAAAACCGCCCGTGCCCGGAGATATCAAGGACACAATCTTAAAACTGCTTGCCAGACCCAATATCGCTTCAAAGGAATGGGTATACAGGCAGTATGACCATGAAGTGCAGGTGCGTACCGTGATCAAGCCGGGTATGGATGCCGGTGTACTGCGGATCATTGACGATACCCAGGGACTTGCCCTGTCCTGCGGCTGTAATCCTGCCCATGTTGAGGCTGACCCTTACAACGGCGGGGCCGGAACAGTTATCGAGAATGCCATGAACCTTGCTGCTGTGGGTGCCAGACCCATAGCACTGGTGGACTGCCTGAACTTCGGGAACCCTGAGCGCTCTGAGATATTCTACCAGTTCAAACAGGCATCATTGGGACTGGGCGATGCTGCAAGGAAATTGAAGACACCTGTGGTAGGTGGAAATGTATCTTTCTACAACGAGAGTGACGAGTTCGGGAGTGCCATTGCACCCACGCCGAGCATCGGCATGGTGGGATGGGTCAGGGACCTGGGAACCATTCCTGCAGGTACCTTCCGGCACACGGACGAGACCGTGATACTTGTGGGTGATACAAAGGACGAGCTTGGGGCAAGTGAGTATTATTCCATGCTTGGGCTGGACAACAATGGTGTTACGCCCGGGTTGCCTGAGAATATTGATACGGTCATCGATACACTGATACGTGCCGTGGAATCTGGTCTTATAACAGCCGCACATGACATATCCAACGGCGGGCTGGCAGTTACGCTGTGCGAGATGGTGGAACAGATAGGCGCAGAAATTGATATTACAGGTATATGTGCAAGGGACGATGATGCCCTGTTCTCGGAATCATACGGCAGGATGGTCATCACTACCAGTGAACCGGAAGAAGTGCTGGATATGATGTCAGGTATTGACTGTACAGTACTTGGAAAGACAAGTGGAAATGGTCTGTCAATTAAAACCCGCAATAGTAACCTGAACTTGTCAAAAGATGAAATAGAAGATGCCAGGAACAGTCTCTCCCGGCTTATGATGGATTGATTATAGTCAAGAACCAAACAATTTAAACTATCTTTGCGGACTTTGCGCTCTTTGCGGTGACAAAAATCATACACCGCAAAGCACGCAAAGAGCGCAAAGTGTTTAGGATATATGTCAAAACTATAGTTCCCGAATTTAACTTTTTCTCCTACCCTTAATGATCTTCCTGATAAATACCAGAACGACCAGGATTACAATTACGCCTCCCGGGATCACAAGGTCGTTAATGTTGCTTTTTGGATCCTCATCTTCCACGTTCGGGGTCTGTAATGGTGTGGGCGTGGGCGTGGCATTTTCAGGCTCTATATATATGGCTGCAGCCCATACATCCAAGTTCAGGTCCTGGTACGTGGTATATGCCAGCATTGTACCGTCATGGCTCCAGTCAGGCTGGGTCTGGTCCCTGGATTCCTGGATCAGGGTTGTATTATTAGTACCGTCTGGCCTGATAATACGTATGTCAAAATCGCCGTTCTCATCAGAGGAATAGGCGATCCAGTTTCCGCAGGGGCTCCATGCCGGGTCGAGCTGTTCATAGCTGTCATTGGTAACCTGGATATTATTAGAGCCGTCAGCGTTCATTACCCAGAGATCGCCATCGAATGAATAAACTATCCTGGAACTATCAGGGCTCCATGCCGGTGTCTTGACAGTTGTCTGGTAAAAGGTCAACCTGGTAATGTTTGAAGTATCAGGTTCCATGGTCCAGATCTCATAATTATAGTTGACCCTGCCCAGGTACAGTATCTTTGTATTGTTATGGTTCCAGAAAGGGTTCTGCTGGTCGGTTTTATTGCTGCTTAATTGCCTGGGTATGACATCTTCATCTTCTGCGATCCAGATGTCAAGGTGGCGGTCGCGCTTGAAGGAATACTGGGAGGTATATAATATTCCTTTTTCTCCCCAGTCGGACTGGCCCAGCCAATCAGTACTCTGGAGATGCATAATCTTGTTGGAACCGTCCAGGTCCATAATCCACAATTCATAGCCATAGCGCCCGTCTACAGTATAGACGAGTTTAGAATCATCAGGGGCCCAGGAAGGGTCATATTCCTCCATCGAACTATTGGTCAACTGGAACGGGGCGGTCACACTGGGTAAATCACCGGCTGTGGCTGAAGGAACAAAGCACAGCAGGATTGTGATGAGAATGAAAGATATTTTTATTTTCCTCATGATTTCACGTCAATATTTTTTTTCAGGCTTGAAATTGTAGATATTTATGATAAAATTTATTTCAGGTTTGCCAGTAATACTTTATAAGCCTAATCATATAAATCATTGGGCTATTCCCGTGATTTTTGAGATTTTTTATTATTTTCTGGTATGATCCAGAAAACCGCAGAGGTACGCAGAGATACGCAGAGAAAAATAACAACCCTCTGCGATCCTCCGCGCCCTCTGCGGTTAATCTTTTTGCCATGACCCATTTATCCGGAAGAAAATAAAAAGTCTCTGATTTTTTTATGTCAATGGACAGCATTTATGTTAATTAACCACATTATCCGGTTACAGGTGAAGGAAAAATGGCAATCCATCCAATTGAATTTCGTTACGGTACTGCTGAAATGAAGCAGGTATGGAGTGAAGAATCTAAACTTATAAAATTACTCCAGGTAGAGGCAGCCCTGGCCAGGGCTGAAGCTGATGTGGGCATGATACCAGGGGATGCAGCCGATACTATTGCAGCAGCAGTGGATAGTGTGAAACTTGAACGGGTCAATGAGATAGAGGACGAGATACACCACGATATGATGGCTGTGGTCATGGCAATGTCAGAGCAGTGTGGGACAGCAGGCAAATGGGTTCATTTCGGTGCTACTTCCAATGATATGCTGGATACCCAGCTTGCCCTGCAGATAAAGGAGAGTATTGCCCTGCTGCGCAGCAAGACCGTAGCTGTCAGGGATGCCCTTGTTGAAAGGGCCAATGAGCATAAAACCACGGTCTGTGTCGGCAGGACGCACGGGCAGATAGGAGTGCCCACCACCTACGGCCTGCGCTTTGCAGTCTGGGCCAGCGAGATGGACAGGCACCTCACAAGACTGGACGAACTGGAGCCCAGGGCCGCAGTGGGCCAGATGACGGGTGCTGTAGGTACCCAGGCTGCTTTCGGGGCGGACGGTATTGAGATACAGCAGCGGACAATGGAATACCTGGGCCTGGGCTCTGTGGAGGTATCCACCCAGATCATACAGCGGGACAGGCATGCCGAGTTCGTGATGTGGATGGCAAACACGGTCACTACCCTGGATAAGATATGCGTGGAATTCCGCTCTTTGCAGCGCAGCGAGATCGCAGAAATAGAGGAGAGTTTCGGTAAGAAACAGGTGGGTTCGTCCACCATGCCCCACAAACGCAATCCTATTAAGAGCGAGCAGGTTTGCGGGCTGGCCCGAATCGTCAGGGCTATGGTTGAGCCTGAACTGCTGAACAATACGCTGTGGGATGAGCGGGACCTGACCAACAGTTCCTGCGAGCGTGTGATCTTCCCAGAGAC
>PYCK01000104.1 GCA_009649835.1 Candidatus Methanocomedens sp.
GTGCCGCATACACGCTCGTCCATCCCACCTCTGTTCACACATACCTCACAACCCGACCTCTAACCCCGTGGATGCCTCGGACTTGCAGTCCGAGGTGGCACGGTTGGGGCCAATTCGACTTCGATGATATTTGTGAGTCAAAGGCTAATCAGACAAAGCCAAATTAAATAACCTTTCTGTCCCCGGAAACAGTCTTGATATACATCTGCCCGGTCTTCACATCAAATTCCACAATACGCCCGAAATCCCCACCAACATCCCGGGCAGCAACAGGAATTCCCCTTTGTTTCAGAATTTTTGTAGCAAGTTTAATATTCTTTGCACCAATACACTCAGCATCATCCTTAGACGTCTTGAACATTCTTGAACCACCACACATCTTTGCCACCATGTTCTCCTGCTCGCACCCGTATCTTTTCATACCATTGATCATTTCATCTATAGCAGTATCCACGTATTTCCCTGGTTTGCTATTAGTAATACCAGTCAAGTTAGTTGGAAGCATAACATGTGCCATGGCTCCGACGGCCCTGGTTGGATCGTGAATAGTAAGCCCGAGGCATGACCCCAGGCCATATATGGCTAAAATATCCTCATTCCTGGAAATAACCATCTCAGCCATATTGACCCGTTTATATACCAATATTTTACCTCCCTGTGAACACCACAGATTGCAATTTTTATTTTTATTTTTTTTTAACGTATAGGAAATTATAAACACATTTCGATATCGATATAGGTAATTTTCTTAGTTCCAATCAAATCTTTTGACAGGATTTACAGGATATACAGGATTGGATCGTATCCTATCCTATCAATCTTGTTTATCCTGTCTGAAATTTCCATTTTCTTGAACTCCGGTCTTTAGGCGAATTCTATCAGCTAATAATTTGAGCGAATCCTGTTCCAGCAGCATTAATATATGGATACTGATAACATCATCTGCGATTATCAATTCAGTCTTAATGATCATAGCCTGGACTGTTTCCGGTTTTAGTCTTAATATTATATCCTGGGTAATTGCCCCCATCAAATCTATTTTGACATGTGGCATAAACGGGATGATAACAATATCCAGCATGTTCCCGATGGAACTTATATAGGAGCCGCATAAAATATTGCTCAACTCACCCAGACCGGACAGACCCTGGGGACTTGCCATATAATCTTCATCCACCTCCATTTTGAGCAAATGAGATAGATGGTGTTTTGCCAGTTCAACCGGTATGAGAGTTAATAAGTAACCTTCTAATTCGTTGACAAACTCATGTTGGATACCAGCAACCACAATACCAGGATCACCTAACAAATACTGGATATCTTCCAGCGGGATAAAGAATATTTCACTCACCTTTAGATTCACTTTACATCCCAGAATATGGGATAAGGCAGTTGCGCCCATTCTCCCGCTTAAACGGCCCAGTCTATCCATAAAGGATTTTTCCTGAGACATCAATTCTATACCATTCATCAGATCGACCTTTTTGTAAAATATTATAACAATAACAGTGAATTTGTATCTAAAATCAATGCAACGCTGCCATCTTTAATTATTGTGGCACCTGCAAAACCCTGGACACGTCCCAGGGAAGCACCAAGGGATTTGATAACTACCTCCTGCTGACCCACCAGTTCATCCACGATAAGCCCTACATGTTTATCCCCGTGTTCCACTATGATAACAAAAAGGCCATTATCTAAATCCTTGTCATTGCTTTCTATTTCAAACAACTGGTTCAGTCTTGCAAGCGGAATAACCTCATCCCTTAAAATACAGGTTTCCTTTTTATCAACCATTTTTATCTGGTCTTCATTGATCCTGAAGGATTCAAGCACGTTATTGATAGGAAGAATATAGATATTATTGCCAACACGGACCAACAGGGCCTTAATGATCGCCAGTGTCAATGGCAACTTCAACCTGATACATGTCCTTTCGCCCGGAGTCGAGTAGATTTTAATATTACCGCCCAGTCTATCGATATCCCTTTTAACCACATCCATCCCTACTCCCCTGCCCGAAATGTCAGTTACAGCTTTTGCCGTGCTAAAGCCAGGCTGAAATAATATCGAGACCAGGTCATCATCATTCATTGCAGCGGCCTCATCCTCAGACATCAATCCCCTGGATATTGCAGATTTCCTGATCACTTCAGGGTTTATGCCAGCACCATCATCCGATATTTCGATATTGACGTGGTTCTTCCCACGTGCTGCCTTTAGCAGTACCGTCCCCTCTTCTGGTTTGCCTGCATCAGTCCGCTCCTCTATCGTTTCTATACCATGGTCAACACAATTCCTGAGAATATGCACTAAGGGATCGTTAATGCCATCCAGCACAGTACGGTCCAGTTCAATATCACCGCCTTCGATCACAAGTCTGACCTTCTTACCACTGCTTTTTGAAAGGTCACGTATGATACGGGGATATTTGCTGAATATCTGGTCAACAGGTACCATCCGTATTTCTATTACCTCTTCCTGGAGTACCTCCACGATCCGGTTAAGGTGGGCCACTGATTCGGTAAGTTCTGGTATCTCATATTTTGAGGCCATGTGTTCCAGGCTGGTCTTACTTATTACCAATTCACCAATATGGTTCATCAGGGAGTCAAGTTGCTGTATATTGACCCTGATATTCTGGACGGTCTGTGGGGGCGATATTGATGGTTTTTTTGTTTCGCTTTTTTTTGGTATCGGGAGAGCAGTTTCCGGTTCTGGTTTTACCGTTTTTATTTCTACCGTTTTTGGTTCTACCGGTTCTTCAACAGTAAGGGGCTCTTGTGTGATATCGAATTCTTCCAGCGAATCCAGGTCAAACTCATGATTTTCTTCATCCTCACCAACTATTACCTTGACCTCAACATCTGATATCTCAAAAACGCTAAGAACTACCTCCCTTATAGTATCGGTTTCAGAATTGGATGCCAGTATTACATGGAACTTTCCGGGATTGGTTGCTTTTATTGCCTGTTCATCCGGATAAACTGCTATCTTATCCCCGATCTTTTCAAGGTTTCGTATCACAATCGTGGCTTTGGCTGATTTCAGTTTGCAGCTATCGTCAATTGTGACAATAATTTCATATACGGTCATTCCCGATGTCATTGCAACGGTAATTTTCTTCAATTCATCCGTACTCAGGTCCGGTTCATCGTCCTGGCCCACAGCTTCCTGTTTTTTATCAACATCTTCAGCTTTATCAACAGCTTTTACTTTATCAACATCTTCTGTTTCATTTACTTTTAATATCTGTCCAAGCTTTTCAATGATCGCTGCCGGGTCCATTACTTCTTCATTGTTTGAGATGGATTCTATCATTGATTCAATTACATCAAAACTTTCAAAGAATATATCCATTATCTCCCGGTCTATGGTAATTTCTTTATTGCGGATCTTGTCAAGCAGGTTTTCCATTTCATGTGCCAGATGAGCCACATCATCATATTCCATTGTGGCTGAATTCCCCTTTATGGTATGGACAGCCCTGAATATCTCATTAAGCAGATCAATGTTCCCAGGGTCATGTTCAAGTTCCACGAACGACCTGTTCATGTTTTGGAGGTGTTCCCTCATATCACTGACATGTATATCTTTATATTTCTCCAGGTCTGAATTCATCGTCCTTTCACCAGTTCCATAATCTTATCAGCAATATCCTCAACTGCCAGAACATAGTCTATATTTCCTGATCCAATAGCGTTTCCGGGCATATCGAAAATCACACTGGTGCGTTTATCCTGGGCAATCGTAATACCTTTAACATTCTTGATTGCTTTCGCTCCAACAGTGCCGTCAGATCCCAAACCTGTAAGTATGATCCCGATAGCATTCTTTCTAAACAACCTGGCAGCAGACTTCAAGGTAACGTCAACTGAGGGTTTTGAGAAATTAACACACGCTCCATCATCCAGATCGATCTTGCCATGTTTGAATACTAAATGTTTGCCGGAAGGGGCTATGTATACATGCCCGGGTCTTAATATATCCCCTTGTTTCCCTTCCCTTACCACTAAGTTGCCCTTTTTGTCCAGCCTTTTTGCAAACGTCCCGGTAAAATCTGGCAGAATATGTTGTACGACCACAATAGGTACAGAAAAATCCTCAGGAAGTCTGCATAGAACAGCAGCCAATGCTTCCGGTCCTCCTGTAGATGCTCCTATAACTATTAAAGAATTCATGGTATAACCTGGTAACAATAAAAGGTATAAGGAAAATCATAGAAGTGCTTTGTTTATTACTTCCACCACAGTCTTTTCATCGAATGGTTTTACGATAAAATCTTTTGCACCTGCCCTTATAGATTCCATGACCAATTTCTGCTGACCCAGGGCACTGATCATTACTATACAAGCTTTTGGGTCCTTAGCCTTTATAGCTTTTACAGCTTCAATACCTGTGGATTTTGGCATAACGATATCCATTGTCACAAGATCCGGTTTAAGATCAATGTACTTCATAACGGCTTCATCACCGTTTGCAGCCTCACCGACAACATGGTGACCGTTGCCTGAAAGTATGTCCTTTAGTAACGTCCGGATAAATTCGGCATCATCTACTACCAATATACCTGCCATATATTTTCCTCGTAATCAATTGTTCAATTATTGTGTATCTGGTGTTTCTAAATCTTCCTTTATGGTCTCGGTTTGTGCAAACTCAAGCTCTGTAAGTATCTTATCAAGATCAAGTAAAATGAGTATCCTATCATCGACTTTGCATATCCCTTTTAAGTATTCCTGGGTCCGGGCATGTTTTATTGACGGCATATCATCGATCTGTCCGGGCGGCACTGTCATGACCTCCAAAACCGAATCTACTATGATCCCTATGGGCTCACCTTTTAAGTCGACGATTATTATTCTATTATTATCTTTAACTACAGGTTCCATTTCAAAACGTTTTCGTAGATCGATCACTGTTGTTATCTGCCCTCTCAGGTTAATAACACCTTCAATGAACTCAGGTAGTTTAGGAATACGGGTCAGATCAACCATGCGGATAATCTCCCGTACTATGGAAATATCTACACAGTATTCTTCCCCACCCAGGAAGAAGATGACAACCTGCATATCTTTGGATTCCATTTGGCCAGACATGTACAACAACCCTTCAGGATACTTTGAACCTGCTGACAGATTCCTGTAATCTATTTGCCAGGTGGGCAAGTTCTTGAGTAGCTGAGGTGAGTTCTTCCATAGATGCAGTCTGCTGTTGGGTAGCCGCAGCCGATTCTTCGGTAGAGTTCAAATTATCTTCAACAATTGAAGCAACCTTATCCATTGCTTCCACCACATTATCAGTATTTGTTTTCTGGGAATCAACAATGGAAGTAATTCCTTTGATCCTCTCGGCTGATTCACTTACTGCCTGGGATATCTTCTCCAGTGAATGTAATGCCTTGGTAGTTATTTCAATACCTTCAGCAGCTTCGGCAGTTCCGATCTCAGTGTATTTTACTGCCTGGTTGGTATCTTCAGATATTTCTTTGATAAGCGAATCAATCTGTTCGGCAGCTTTCTTTGACTCTTCTGCAAGGTTCCTTACTTCTGATGCAACAACAGCAAAACCCCGACCCTGTTCACCCGCCCTTGCAGCCTCTATGGCAGCGTTCAATGCCAGGAGATTGGTCTGGTCGGCAATTGAAGTAATAACATCCACGATGCTGCTGATCTTGCTGGATTTGACGCCAAGCCCTTCAACTGCAGCGGCAGATTCCCCGAGCTTAGCTTTTACAACTTCAAGTTTTACAAGGGCCTCATTAGCCATATCCTTTCCACCCCTTGCCATTTCGTCTGTCTTTTCAGAAAAATCTTTAACCTCGCCTACGGTCCGGGCAATATCCTCTGTAGTTTGTGAGAGCCTGATCAATTCCCTTAACATGGATTCTACTTCATGTGCCTGGTCACTGGCACCCTTTGCGATCAACTGTGTCTTGGATGATACTTGTTCTGTAGTTGCACTGAGTTCCTCACTGGAAGCAGCCAGTTCCTGTGCAGTAGACCCGAAAGTAAGTGCAGCATCCCTGATATTTATTATAATATTCTTAATATCATTTTTCATATTTGTTAATGTGATGGCAAGATCACCCATTTCATCATTGCTGGTAATCTCAATTTCATGGGAAAGATCTCCTTTGGCAATAATATTTACATGATCTGAAAAAATTGCTATTGACCTGATTATCTTCCGGACTATTAAAAATAATAACAATACAAGGGCAATCACCAGCAGGGTAGCCAGTCCTACCATGATGATAGATAACTTGATATTACTTTGGATTTTATCTTTGATAGTCAATTGTTTCTGGTTATTCAGGAAATAAAGATCTTCCAGATCATTGATCATGGTATTTGAAATAGAATCTAACTTAAATGTCAAAACAGTAATTGCATCATTTTTTTCTACCAGGTCTTCGTTTAAGGCTACTATCTGCTCGAAAAGCGCATAGTTCTGGTCCGTCATTAGTGTTAATTGGTTCTTGCTGGCGAGGTCCGTATTTGAAGTGGTGATATCAGTTTTAAGCAATGAAACACGATTTTGAATATTCTGTGCATTTGAACTTGAAGGATTCGACAAATATCGATATTCAGATGCCTCCAATTCTAATATTCTAATGTATATATCGTTAATTTGTATTTTTTGAGAAAGAGATAACATCTCATTGGACTTATCTACCATCTGGG
>PYCK01000105.1 GCA_009649835.1 Candidatus Methanocomedens sp.
TATTGTCAAGTTCGACCCCCAGTGGCTGGTGGACAGGCTGTTCGAGTGAGGTCTGCCGGTTATATGGCCTGGGTTATTTGGCCTAATGGTTTTTTTACCTAATGGTTGTTTTACCTAATTGTTGTTTATCTTGCCGATATTTTTATCCCGGAGTTTATTCATCCCGGGTCCCGGTTTTAATAGCGATATCAAAACTGCCGCTCCTGAACCCCTCCATGTCAAGAGTGATATATGTATAACCAAGCTCTTTGAAAACACCCACAATATCATCCCTGTGCTTCAGTATAATATGAAGATCATCCCCTGATACTTCAATACGGGCAGTGTCTTCATGGTCGCGTACCCTGCACTGGATGACCCCGAGATCAAAAAGATAATCCTCTGCCGCCTCCACCTTTCGAAGTCCCTGGACGGTAATAGTTCGTCCGTAAGGGAACCTGCTGGACAGGCATGCCAGTTGAGGTTTATCCCATATTGGCAATCCAAGATACTTTGCCATCTGGCGTATCTCGCTTTTGGTAATACCAAGGTCTGCAAAGGGTGTCAGTATCCCGTTTTCAATCGCTGCCCTGTGGCCCGGCCTGTGTCCTGTTAGTTCTGAAGCATTGGTCCCTTCAGCTACAGCCTCCAATCCCAGTTCACTGGCCAGTTTGTTCAATTCCCTGAACAGGCCACTTTTACAGTGGTAGCATCTATCAACCGGGTTATTGGCAAATCCCGGCTCATCCAGCTCATTATAGGGGATAATTATATGCCTGGTACCTAATGATCTGGCTGTACTTCTGGAACTTTCCAGTTCGCGTGCCGGCAGGGTCTGCCCCTCAGCGGTAACTGCAACGCACCTGTCTCCAAGTGCCAGGTGTGCCAGTGCCGCCAGTGTACTGCTGTCCACTCCGCCGCTGTATGCCACAAGCACACCATTGAAGTTTTTGAGATATTCGACCACTTGCTCTATTCTTTCTTTTGTGGAGTGATGACCAGGAACTGTGCTTTCATTCATTGGCGGTATTTTATCTGTCAATGTAGTAAGACTTTTGCCATGTAAGTGACCTTTTGTGTACTGGTTGCAGAAATGGATAAGATAATTGACGTTGCTAAAAGGATACGGAATATGGAGATACGCGGAGCCGGTACCATTGCCAGGGCAGCGGCACAGGCGCTAAAGGACTACGCCCTCATACTTAAAACCACTAACATTCAGGAGTTTGACAATCAGTTATCCAGGGCCGCAGAAATACTTGTATCAACAAGACCCACTGCGGTATCTTTGCCAAATGCTGTCAGGGTAGTAATGGCATACAAGGGAGGATCAGTAGATGAGGCAAGATCTGATCTGGTAAGGCTGGCAGATGAGTTCATATCCGCATCAAAGGAAGCAACCAGGCGCATCGGTCTTATCGGCAGCCAGCGCATAGGCAATGGCGATACAATTATGACCCACTGCAACAGCCAGGCTGCCTTATCAGTAATAGCCGAAGCTCACCGCAGCGGGAAAAATATCAAAGTAATAGCTACAGAGAGCAGGCCCAGGTTGCAGGGTCATTTGACAATTCAACAACTTAACGATCTGGGCATAGAGACCACACTGATCGTTGATTCGGCAGTCAGGTACTTTATGAAGGATGTGGACCTGGTGGTGGTAGGAGCTGATGCAGTGACAGCAAATGGGTCGGTCATCAATAAGATAGGTACATCCCAACTGGCAATGGCGGCCCATGAGAGCAGGACAAACCTGATAGTGGCGGCAGAGACTTATAAATTCAGTCCACACACACTGCTTGGTGAAATGGTAGAAATTGAAGAGCGGGATACAGGGGAGGTTATTGACCCAGAAAAACTATCAGGCATGAAACATGTCAGAGTAAAAAATCCTGCTTTTGATGTCACCCCTTCAAGCTATATTGACCTTATCTGTACTGAAGCGGGAGCTATCTCACCTGAAATGAGCTATATTATCATCCGTGACATCCTGGGATGGGATGTAAGGGATATGCAGGAAATTATAGAAAATTCAAAATAAAATAGAGATGCATAAGATGTATGAGATAAATGAAATGTTTGAGATGAATGAGATGTATATATAATATTGGAGGGAAAAATATGGAGAAAAATATAGAATTAGAACTTATTGTTGACGGAAAGGATATAACAATAAACAAATTTGTGCAGAAGGTTATTGCAGGTATTGTGGCCGGTGCAGTAGAACCTCTGTCTGGTGTGAAAAAGGACTGGACAGACATTGAATTGACAATTAAGCGGTAATTGTCAGCTCTGTTTATTTGTCAACTCTTTTTATTCGGGATAAGTTTACCTGTTTTGGTATCAAGGGATATTCCGGCAGACCTGAGATAATCTGCTGATCTGCCCTGCCCGTGTATCAGTAGTTCTACCAGGTCATCGGGTTCATCCATATCAGTGCTAACCAAAAAAGAATCATATACATCTACAGTCAGGCCAGCTTCTTCGGCAATTCGCAGGTGGTCAAGGAAACTGGTGCCATAATAATCCACATGGAATTTTTCCGGATTTCGTATCAGCAAGGCATTGGTCCCGCCACCCGAACCGGGAGCTATTACCACATCTGCTGTCATATTTGTAAGTTCGATAATCTGTTTTTCAGTGACCAGCGGCATATCTGCCATGATAATAAGCACTGCACCATCCCAGTGTTCGGCAGACTTTTGGAGGTATTCGTTCAATGCATCGTTCAGGTTTTTCTCATTTAACAGAATATTGATATTTAACGGAAACTCAGTATTCATGATACTGGAAAATGAAGAATTCAAAATATCGATTTCATCGAATTTCCCTGACTTTTCCAGTGCACTTATGACATCAAATAACATAGAAAGGGCAAGCTTTTGCCTCTGGGTTTCGGAAAGTACTTCTGATAGTCTTGATTTTGCATTCTCCTTTTTGAATGGGATTACTGCTCTTATTGCATCATCGGTCATGTCTGGAATCATAGACTCACTCTTTCATATTATGTCTGCCGATTTCCCACAGTTCCAGGGCAAGTGATTCGATCTCATCACGGTTCTCAAGCCCATCCAGCCATTTTTTTGGAATAGCGTCAATTCCAAGATAAGCGCCACTGATAGCACCTGTAATGGCAGCAATAGAATCAGTATCCCCGCCTGCATTAACAGCAGAAATTATGGCCCTGGAAAAATCCAGCGGGTTTTTAGAAAAACAATAGAATGCCGAAGGTACCACATCCCGTGTCATCAGGGAAGTGCCTATTGTGGAGAATGCATTGAGTTCGGGCATATATCTCATTTTTTCAATGGAAAAGATTTTGTTGCCCAGCATAGGGTCATACTTTTTAGCCAGGCTGCCGGCAGTATTTAAAACAATATCAGGGCTGGTATTTGTTATTGCAAGAGAGACTGCAGATGCTACGGCCACTGCACCACCGATGGATTCGGGATGTCTGTGGGTTGGTAATGATGATTCTACTGCGGTTCTTTCGAGTTGTTCTAAGTTATCCGGATTGAGCAGTCCGACCGGGGATATGCGCATTGATGAGCCGCATGTAGGTGAATCACCACCGGATTTTTTCCATGGGGTGCCAGATTGTAACCGTTTGCAGGAATCAAGGCTTGTGCGGCCCCAACCTCTATTTAATTCCGGGTGGGATACGATCATTTCATAATGTTCAACGAGCTTCGTTGAGAAAAGCACAGGGTCGAATTTACCAGCTTTTACGATACTGCGTGCAAGGATCAGTGTTTGTTCAGTATCATCAGTATATTGTCCTGGTCTAAGTTTTTCGTTAGGACTTCCTGGCATGCCTGGTCCGTAATCAAACACGATATTGAATTTTTGTTTTATCTCTCCAGG
>PYCK01000106.1 GCA_009649835.1 Candidatus Methanocomedens sp.
AAACTTTGATAAGATAAAAGTTGTCGGTTTCATAATTCAAAATAAAAGTAATATTGATCTTTGGGTGCAGTAGTTCCAGATCAGGGATGGTCTCATTTACCCATGCATCGCAGAACTCCTGCCCTATGAACTTGAGCATGGACTCCATGTTGGTGTCACCGCCCTGTATCCAGTACCGTTCGATGTCTGTGTACTCATCAGAGTACAGGTCAACATTAGCCACAGTGATGTTGGATGAGAGGTTGTATCCTATCACCTTACTGCCATTACCATTGTCTTTGGCTATGGTCAGGTTAGACGTCAAGTTCGCCTGCCAGTCGTTGACCATACTCTCAGACTGCGATTCGATGAATATGATCGCATAGTCCGAAAAATTGAATCCTGCCGGAACGGTTTTGGTCATGTCGAAGATCGTTACGTTCAGTTGAGACGTGATGTTGGTGTTCGAAGACACATTTGTTAGCGAAACTTTGTTCACATCCGTACCCAACACAAACATTACATTCGTTTGGTTCTCCTCTGCCGATACCACCGGTACAAGCATCACAATAAACAATGCAATTAAAACCAATGAGCAAACTTTCATTTTTCCCATACCATTTCCCATACCTTCCACCTGTTTGTTCCACATATTATCCACCTGTTAATCCATTAATCAATTTTATTTACTTTAACTCAATTTTACTTGTCCAACAAATCAAAAAAAATATCACTCCGTACCGTTTGCAGGCACATAGATCACTTTCCCGTTCGCAAGCTTATACGCCGTACCAAGTTCCTCACCCGCGCCGCCTGCAATATTTTCCGTCATATTCATAACCTCTATTGTCACTCCGTCCTTCACGATTATCTTCATCCCTGGCTCCCCTGGATTTTTGACCACCGTAAAGCTTGCATCCGGGTCAAGCATCTCGGGCAGATGATAGGACATCACGAGCGCGATCAGCAGTGCGACCGCAAACACCATGGCAACATCGAACAGATTGGCAACTCCGCTTAAAGGATTAGACTCAGACTCCTGGTCCAGCAGTCCTTTTCTCCGTCTGCCCGTGTGTTTTGATCTCATGTATCCTCCAGCATGCTCTCAAGAACATACTCGATATCTTCCAGGTCATACTGGTACCACCGCCGCCGGATAAGGGTCAGCACATAACCGACACTCCCGACGAACAATCCCAGCACGGTCGTTGAAAAAGCAATAATGAGATTGTCAGCCAGCGCGGCCACATCACCCTTTGAAAGTCCGATCAGTGCCGGTCCCATCGGGATCAGCGTCCCCATCAGACCTAACATGGGCGCAACTGTGGACATGATCCTCGTTTTTTCCAGCCGGGCTGCCAGCTTGACCTCATACTCTCCGAATAACCGCTCCAGTTCTCGAAATTTATTATTTTCAAGACACTGTGCCGCCTCCTTTGCAAACGATGTCACCAGGTGGTTCTGGTCGATACTGCGCAGATGGCGCACTGCACCACCTGTAGACTGACTGCTCATCTCGGTCCTGATCTGCGTGCAGACCTTCTCAAGGCTCATGGTGTCCCTATGTCGTTTCGAATACTCTGACAGGAATTCCCCGATCGATACCAGTGCCCAGAGAACGAACATCAGGATCAGCAGGACCACAGGATACAGCAGTGAAGTGGAGACTGTGTAGAGGATAACAAAAATTGAAGAGGTGGCGTCCATTTTAACATTCCCTCCAGTGGTGCACAGCAAATCCTGCCGTGATGAACAGAAGAAGAACGGCAAACGATGCAAGCATCGCACCCGTGTTCATTGTCAACTGTGGAACTATCAGCGTCTTGCTCTGCATATACGCGGGCACCAGCACAGCCCCGAGCACGTAGAAGATGCCTAAAAACATCATCACGCTTCCAAGGGTTTCCGGGGTCTTTCCCAGCCGCCTGAATAAGAGCGATGAGGTAAGTGCCGATAAAAAGAAGACCGATCCCACAATGATCCCGATCACCGGACCGCTCAGGTCAAGTGCAGTGGCAAGCATCGTGGTGGCAATAAAAAGTGCGGTCAGACAGACCGGGCAGGGTAAGGATAGAAATATAAATGTGCGCCTGCTGACGTCACAACCGCAGTTCCACTGCTTCTGGGTATATATCCCGGCGGCGATCATCAGGCCAGCCAGCAGTACATGAAACAGTAATCCAACGCCTGATATTGTTTCAAGGAAATCATTGGAAACAGTACCAACAAGGTACCCCATAATTATTGAAATTACGAAATAACCTGCACAGATCACTACGATCTCACGTTTTTTAATATCTGCAAAACCACATCCAAGACCTGTTTTGATACCGAACACCAGAATACTGGTAAGAATCCCGAAAGTAGCTAAAATTATAACATCCATGGTGTCTCGTCGAGAACTTTTTCAAACTATATATATGTATTGTTTAGCATAACATATATGACCCAAATAGATAATATAGTATTCAAAGCAACGGGAAGCTCAACTCATATGGAGAGACTTATTATTTGATTTGAACCCCGCAGTTCTGCTGAGGTTGGGTGTGTCGTCGTAACGTTTGATTTATTAACAAAACCACGATCTCGAACCAATGTAATGTTTTTCATATTCCAGCGAGGAAGATTTTCAATTGTTTCCTTGCCAATTGAGAGTCAGGGTCCAATCCCACTGAATGATAATCCTGCTAACCTTTTTTGATATAATCCGTGTTGGTGGTCGACCATATTAATAAATATCATTTGATTTGATATGTAAGATAGGAGATCTGAATGGATTACAAAGAAAGGCAGGAGATAACAGCAAACAAGGAGATCACCACCATGAGACTGCTGGGTATGTCCATCTCTTTCATGACCATACTGCTGACCTTTCTTTTATCATTAACACAGATAGATAACAATAGCATCATTACTATCGTCAGCGTGTTCATTCTCGGATTGACCCTGGTCCTGTCATATATTTCAATTGGGACAAAAATTGAAAATAGTGCAGGGGAAATCACTTCCTTAATAATAGTATTGACTACCCTCTCAAACCTGAGCATCCTGGTGATCCCTGACCTGAAAATCTATTTCTTAGTGGTGCTAATCCCGGTAATATTTGTTATATTGTATCTGTTTGAGAATAATCGGTTGAGAAAAATATTTTTCCTGAATATCATGACCATTATAATTATTGTTAAGGTGGTCCCATTGTTATTACCCCAAATCCTTCCTACTATCATTGAATATATATTCAAATGATGGCCAGTTCGGGGTCATCAAGGTTGTTTTCAGGTTATTTTGACTCTACTCAGGCTGTCCAACAATTATCTAACCACCAATAAATTCACCCATGAAAACCAATTGTTTGTATCCACTTCAAATCCAAGGGTAATTTAAAA
>PYCK01000107.1 GCA_009649835.1 Candidatus Methanocomedens sp.
GCTGGGTTTTATTGTTTGGTACACCGCAAAGTGCGCAAAGACCGCAAAGGATTCTACTGCCATGGCTTTGCGTCCTTTGCGTTCTTTGCGGTGCAGTATTTCATAAATAATATATTTTAACAGCTTCCGACAACTAACCAACACAACATACACTTCGCACACAGGGACCGTCGCATATCCATGCAGCCACAAGTGACCACAAAAGCGCCTGCCTGCACCCACTTCCACAACTTCCACTAAGTGCATATGCACCCACACGCAGACACCAGCGCTGAGGGGAAAGTGCAGAAAGAAAGCAGGCTGGAATTAATTCAATATTAACAGCGGTTCAAAACTCACACGAATCCACAAGGCTGGCTGCCACACTGCCGCCCTGACGGGCTGCGGTGGCAGAGTATAGTGCAGAGAGGCTGGGCAGCGGGAGATTAAAAGTAAAATGTCTTCACTTGTATGCCTTTTTTCTATGGAATACTGCAAAAACTTTTACGGTATGTACTTCGAGTTCTATTAAAATCCTGTAATGGCCAGTCCTAATACGGTAAATATTTCTTGTTCCAGCTAGTTTCTTAACGTCCATTCTGGCTGGAAAATCAGGAAGTTTCTTTATGGCCTCTTTTATTCTTTGAATGTCAGGAACAGGAAATTTTTTGATTTCTTTGATAGCGTTTTTTTCGATAAGAACATCATAGCTCATTATCAATTTCCTCAAGTGCGATAAATTCGTTTTCTTCTCGTCCTGCTCTTGTGATATAGTCCCTTATAAGCTCTATTTCTTTGTCATCAGGAAGCACTTCGCCCATCATGAGTAAACTTTCAACATGTTCAAGCCTTCTTAAAACTTCATCAAGTTTTACACTGTTATTTTCGATTGATGAACTCATACTATTGAATCACGATTCATATTAGATAAATTTTGTGAATGCACGCCATCCACGCACCCGCCATATGCAGTCATCTATGCACTATCATGCAGGAAAACCAACCTATTTAATATCCCCGGAAGATTATTCATAGCCCTACAAAAAATACACAAAACACCCCATATCTTTAAACCATGACCAAAACACCACAACCACCCAAAAATAAAACCCTACCGACCCACACCCATACCACAGTACTGGGTTTCGGAGCACTGAACCTTGACAGGATATACTACGTAGACAGGATTGTCAGGCCCGATGAAGAAGGTTTTATCAGTTCCACAGAAAACCACCCGGGCGGGTCAGCAGCCAACACCATTGTAGGTCTGTCCAGGCTGGGCACCGCAACCGGCTACATAGGAAAAGTAGCTGGAGATGAAAGCGGCAGGATACTACTTGACGACCTATCATCAGAAGGTGTGGATACAACAAGTGTCAGTATTACCAATAACCAGAATGACAGGAGCGGTGAATGCCTCATCATGGTAGACGGCAGGGGAGATAGGGGTATACTTGTAGACCCGGGTGTGAATGACACCATATCCACAGCAGATGTGGATATGAACCAGATCAACAGTGCAGCCCTCATCCACATGACCTCCTTTGTCTGCAGGAATTCCGACACATCCTTTGAGACCCAGAAGCATGTTGCAGCCCGTACAACCGCAGACATAAGCCTGGACCCAGGCACACTATATGCCGAGCTGGGCATGGAAGCATTAATGGAATTCATAAGCCGGGCCAGGGTGGTGCTGCCAAGCGACCATGAACTACAGCTCATGACCGGATGTGAGGATGTACATGAAGGTGCCAGTATGCTCATCGATGCCGGGGCACAATGGGTCGCTGTCAAGATGGGGGCAGATGGATGCTATGTTACGAACGGGTCCATACAAAAGCAGATACCTGCGCAAAAAGTAGTGGTGGTGGACACTACAGGTGCCGGTGATGCATTCAATGCCGGTTTTATCTATGGCATGCTGCAGGGTAAGACAATAGTCACCTGCGCCCTGATGGGTAACATCACTGCATCAATTAAAATAACAAAACGCGGTGCACGCAGCGGATTACCCCACAGGGACCAGCTGGATGCGGCTATAACAGGTCTTTAAGGTATATCCGGAATTTCCCAAGTTTTCCATCATAATTGCCAGCCGAGATACGTTTCACACCCTGTACCCCGGATGCTGCATACATAGCTGCTTTCATGGCATTTCCCACAGCCTTTTCATCAACACCGTTGATCACGATCTCAGGGATGGACCCGATGCCATCCGGCACTGCAAAATCCGGGATTTTTCCCTTCAAGGTGGGGCAGTAAGGATGGTTGGTACTTGGTCCCACCTCGGGATGTGCCTGCCCGGGATAGACTGGCTTGGAACCGGCAGAGCAGATATCAAAGGTCGATACCGCACCTTCCACGCCGTCCACAGCCTCCACTGCCCTGTCCCCGGCTTTTAGTGCTGTATCTACTGAATCGCAGAAGAACCATACATTTCCACCCATAACACCCCTTGCTGTGCCGAGATGCCGCTCGATGATGAACTCCCCCATCATAAGCGGGAGCACGATGGCCTGCCTGCCGTAGTGTTCTTCTTCGACCTGGTAGCCGTCAGCACAGTATCCTACAGGTGCCATCATATCAATGGAAGTCCCGGATTCCAGGGCATTGAACACTGATGTGGTGGGCACAACAAGGATGCCCTGCCTGATTCGCCAGCCCAGTTCCGAGGCCAGTATCCGGTCCGAGTCCTTGATATCGTTCACCCATATCTGCACAACAGCCCCTATCCTGCCATCAGGGGTGTCGGCCGGGTCAAGCCAGGCCTCTATACCGCCCTCGGATTTGCCGAATACGGTGGACGGCAGGGCAGTGGAAAGGTAAGCAGCACGTTTGAGCCGCTTCTTGTCGCTGGCAGTGATGATAAATCTGGTAAATACGCCGCTGAAGGCTTCGCAGTAGGTATCATCCACAGTGATGTTATTGATATGCAGGTTCATGGATAGGTATTGGATGTACTGGATTATATAATTA
>PYCK01000108.1 GCA_009649835.1 Candidatus Methanocomedens sp.
GTAAAATTCCAAAAGATATTGTAAAACCAAGATTATTCAAAAGCGTACACTTTTTCAGCCTTAACTATAACCCTAAAATAAAGTGCGGGGGAAGGGATTCGAACCCTTGAACTCCTGCGAGAATAGATCTTGAGTCTATCACCTTTGGCCTGGCTTGGTTACCCCCGCATAAGGGAATGGTTATCTGTCCTGGAGCGTCTCAACCTCTTCAACTAACCTGCGGCCTGCCGCTATCTCATCAATACTATGGATAACAGCACCCAGCTCCTCTATGACCTCTTTGATACGTTCATAATCCAGGTCATCACCTTCAATGGTGATCTTAACGTTCTCGGTTTGCTGGTCCACTTCATAAAGGCTGAGGTTTACGCCGCTGATGTCTTCAAGTTCACTTAATGCCCTGGCATACTCCAGCGTTAAAGGATAGTGCGGTTTCAATACATCTAAAACCAATCGTCTAATTCCGGCCACTTGTTTTCATCCATCCTGCTAGTACAATATCCAATGAGGACAATAACTTATAACTCTTACGACATATTTTCTTATTGGCAGCCCGGGAAGGGTGGTTCAAAGGTCCGGATATTTTATTATTCATATGACACATTAAATACAAATAGCAGTAAACCAATAAGCGAAACTCTTTCAAATGCATAATTCCAGGAAAATAATGTGAACATCCGCAACAATTAAATCGAATAAGACTATACAGGAAGTACAATTCCATTATGCACCGATGGTCTAGCGGCTATGACTTGGGCCTTCCAAGCCCACTACCCGGGTTCGAATCCCGGTCGGTGCACTTGAATTTTTTTACAGTAATAAAGCAGAACTGACCTGGTCCAGGATGATATCGTCCAGCCGCCGCTTTGGCACATGGTGGACACCTTCACTGTCCCGCCAGTACTTTATATCCCCGTCCTTGCCTGTGGTTTCCAGCATAACGGTCTCTTTCGGTTTACCCAGGGCCAGTACCAGCAGTATCTCATAGCGGTTCGGGATGTTAAGGATATTACTGAGTTCCTGCCTCTTGATGGAACCGATGATACATCCGCCCAGACCTTTTTCCACTGCACCCAGCAGGATATTCTGTGCCGCAATTCCATGGTCGACACCAAAGGATTTTGATATTTCAGTATCTCCCACGATAATGATGTAGGCCGACGGCCTCTCACCTTCCCCTGGTCCATCCCAGTCCTTCAGGTATCCGGCCCAGGCCAGGTGTGGGAATATCAAGGCGTTCTTTCCAGGTTCACATGACAGGAAATATTTCAGGGGCTGCAAATTGGCACCGGAAGCTGAGAGCCTGGCAAGGTCGATGAGCTCCCACAGTGTGTCACAATTGACGCCCTCGTCCTGGTGGAACCGCCTGTAACTCCTGTTCTTCAATATCAGGTCTTTTATCATGATCAAACTCCATCCAGTTATCCCGTTATCAGCAGCAAGGGTCCCCGCCGGTGTCACAGGTTGGCTCTTCCTTACCTGTAATGGCGGCATAGAACATGGCATAAGCACAGCCCACACCGCTCTCGACTGTAATGGCACCTGTGGGGCAGTTCATCTGGCATGCCCCGCATTCCATACAGGATATGGGGTCGACCAACTTTGCCACCTCATCACCGGGTGCGAACACGGCATGGGGGCAGACTATGCTGCACATCCCGCAATTGATGCACTTTTCCCTGTCGTAGTGCAGGGTATTGGATTGGTATGAATCGAACATTGTCACCATCCCGTTAAACGCAATATGGTCAGTATGATTAATAGTACTATTCCCAAGGCAAACATCCAGGCCATGACAGGTGCGTATATGAATATCTCGCGCCTGACCCCGGTGACGGATGTGAAGGTGGTGGAGCCTGTGAAGTTCAGTGAAATGAAGGCAGTGACGGGCGGCATGACAAGTATGGGGGCCAGTCCACGCACCAGGCGCAGCCACATGGCGTCATCTGTACCGTACTGGTATGCAGCCAGAACAAAGGGCAGTGCGGTAAGCCCGCCCAGTATGAATCCTTTACTGCTGAAGTCCTTTGTGGGCAGGTAAGGCAAAAGTATTGGGAAGAGCACAATGCCTGCCAGCACGGCTGCGGCAGCACCTGCAGCTGCCAGCGGGCCCGATGCCAGATACAGTACGGCTGATATGATCACCAGGTACGGCAGCACCTTGGCCAGTTCCACAGGAAACAGCACAATGCGCTCACCCAGGGTGAAATGCACCCTGCGCATCCCGGGGGTGGCACTGCGGGTCTTCAGGTATTCGGGAAGGTCGGATGCCCGCACCGGTCCGTACTCGACCCTGAATCCTGAGCGCTTTTTCACCTCATGGGCAGACACACCGGTGGCACCCAGCTGGGGCAGGATGAGTACGTGATGACTGACTATACCGGCCAGCCCTGTGATGCTGATGCGGTTTACCAGTTCGCCTGTGCCGAAGGTGCCTTTGCCTGCGGCACACCATACATTGACGCCTTTGGTGTCCAGGACCAGGATGTAGCAGTCAATTCCGGGTATGGATGAGCGCAGTGCGTCAAAGGAGAGGGTGTAGTTGGCTGTGACAAATACAGGGGATTCGGGTGTGGGGCTGCCCAGTGCGTACAATCCGGGCTCAACGCGGTGGCCTGAACGGTTGATACCCCAGCGGGCCAGGAAGTGATCCACACGCTCAGAGAGTGTGAGCTGGCTGGTGGTTGGTCGTATTTTGGGTTTGGTGAATGTGAAGATAGTTCCTGACATTCTACATATATTGTTATTTCCCTGGTTGATATAGATAACGCAGTTGGTTGGATGATGGTGTTAATCATCCACATTACCTTGTGGATATCTTCCTTTAGCCTGCCTTTGCGCAGAAAATGGTTTATATTTTCACTTATAAGTTGTTGACCATGGTTACAACTGAAAGGGATAACGCATTATTCGAGGCAGGCATCAAATTAGGTGCCCTGTACCACCAGTTCACAGGCGCTCCAGTCAATATCAGTACTGTAGATAGCCTGGAGCAGGCCATAAAGGAAAGCATATCAGTGCAACCCTATGTTGAAAAAATATCTGTAACGATAGACAGGGACATGGTCACCAGCAGGACTGGTGAGAAGTTCAGGTACTGTGAACTGGAAGGCCGTATGCTGGAAGTTGAGGCCAGGATCACTTTTGGCGGCACAACGGCAACAGTGGGACTGAAATACGACCGATCACTGGATTACCCACTAATGCGCATTATCGATATAATTGAAAAATAAAACGGTAGATACAATGGTTTTTATCGACTTGTTGAAAGTGCTTTATTGTACTCCATTTCTATTCTATTCCTGCTATACCGATATCCTGACAAGGCGTGTATCTAACCGGGTCTGGAAGGTAATGCTGGCAGGAGCCATCATTTTTGTAACATATGATATTATAAACGGTGGAATACCTGCCCTGGTCAGGCTTTTGTTTTCAGCAGGTGTAATATTCGTATTTGTCTATATCTTATTCCAGTTCGGTGCTTTTGGTGGAGCCGATGCCAAGAGCCTGATTGTCCTGGCCATTATCATACCTGTTTACCCGACAATTGAAATGTTCGGACTTGTAATGCCATTGAATGGCGTGCCCCTTATCGATCTTTTTGCTTTTAGCGTATTCGGGAATTCTGTCCTGCTGACCGTAGTGGTACCTTTGTTCCTGTTTTTCTATAACCTGTTCACCTTAAAACCGGGCGAGATGATAGAACGGCCAGCGTATCTCTTTGTTGGGTTTAAAGCAGACATTTCAAATTTGCTTGGCAGACACATTAAATTGATAGAAGAATTCTATCTTTCAGAAGGTGAATTTCATACAAAGTTCAGGCGCGGGGGGGCAAGTATCGACGAGGAAACTGTAAAAGAACTGGAAGGATTCGCTGCCGATGGCCTGATGGGCAGGCGGGTATGGGTCACTCCGGGCCTGCCGTTCATGATACCCATCACACTTGGGTTCTTTGTAGCTGTTTTGTATGGTGATTTGATATTCGCTCTTACAAAATTCTTATTAATGAATTTTTAATTATCGTGACTTTGATAAATTGATATTTTATCCTTCTGAATATTCAATTTATCATCACATCATATTGTAGAGAAAAAACACACTTCAATCCCGTCTTTAAACGAGCATTGGTCCCAAAGAATCCCAACAACTAAAATTTTCCAAAACGGTCATCTCATATCCACTCATAATGTGCCATGACCTCAGGCTTGAAATCATACAGCATACTCCCCTCCGCATAACCAAAGAACAGGCAGCCTTCACATTCTTTTGTTATCTTACTGCGTTGTTCCCGTGAACTCTCCCACACATTCACCAATCCGTCCCTGATATGCCCCAGATGTTCCGTCTTCAACCTGCAGTTCTCTATCCAGCCATCAGATGTTACATTCAATATAAGATCACTGGCATGGCACCTGAAATCCATATTCCTGTCCCTTACCATTGTTAAGTACGTCAATGAATTAATGATAGGATAACCCTCTTTTTTCAACCTGATGACCCGGTCCAACACATTTTCATACTTAACATTATCACGTATTCCAATGATCTCCCAAACAGCAGGGTCAATACCCCCTGATTCATCCAATGGCTCAAAAGATATCCAGACTCCCAATTCCCTTGCCAGGTGTACCAGCGGCTCGACATCCTCAAGGTTCTGTCCTGATATGACACAATTGATCAGGATAGGGTTCCTGCGCCCATACTTTGCAGCCTCTATCCCGGCCAGGAGTTCATCAAAATCCATGCCCCTGATATCCTTATAGCTATCTATCCCATCCACTGATACAGACAGGTAATCCACATCATCCAGTTCATGTGCCCGCTGCTTGAGCAACTTACCATTGGTTATCATGGATGTAATAAATCCAAGGCTGCGTGCATAAGCCATTATCCGGGGCAGGTCCTCCCTGAGCAGAGGTTCCACAGTCCAGGCATTATAATACTTGATACCGAACTTCTTTGCCTCATCCAGCAGGTGCAGGATATCCCCGGTCTCCATCTCATCCTTTTCTTCCTTCCAGTACTCGCAGAAATCACAGTGCATGTTGCACCTGGCATTGATGCCGTGGGACATTACAATGGGCCGTTTTTTAACACGCAACTGCCAGAGGGCCCTGGATGCAAGAATTGGTGAAAACGTTCTCATGTTTACCAGATCTGATTATAGTACTTATGGTAAGTCCTGGGTTATATCTATCACGATTTAATCCCTTTGCAATCAGGTCCCAGGTCCTGCCAGTATTCTGACCTGTGAATTTATAATCAATCATATTATATGTTAGCATATGCCTGCGGCACTTGAACCACTTGTGGATGAACCAGGCCTGGTTGTTGAGAATAACATCAGGGTACTGGTGGTGGCTGATATCCATCTCGGTATAGAGTGGGACCTGGGCAACAGCGGCATAGTGGTCCCAAGCCAGTCCGGCCAGGCGCTTGCAAAGATAATGGAATATATTGACGCAACATCACCTGAGCGGGTCGTGCTGCTTGGGGATGTGAAACATAATGTGCCCCTGATATCCTGGCAGGAAAGAGAGGAAGTGCCCCATTTCCTTGAAAGCATAGCAAAAAGGACAGCGGTTGATATAGTGCCAGGCAATCATGATGGAGACATGGAATTCCTGCTGCGGCGCATTTTGCCCGGACTTGAAGTTACACTGCAACCTGCCAGGGGTTTTGTGCTGGACGGTGTCGGGTACTTCCACGGCCACACCTGGCCCGACCCTGGATTGCTCTCGTGCGACCACATTGTAATGGCCCATAACCACCCCACCATCAGGTTTACTGACCCACTTGGTTCCAGCAGTGCCGAGCCTGCCTGGATACGCACCCGGTTGAACTACAAGGTACTGGAAGCACATTTTAAGGCTAAAGCGGGAGACCTGCCCTGGTCTGACCCTGAAGTGGTGATCATGCCAGCCTTCTGCCAGCTATGCGGTGGTGTTGCATTCAATGAATCGCTGCACGACGACCTGCTGGGTCCTGTGTTCTCCTCAGGGGCAGTGGAACTGGACAGTGCGCAGGCATACTTGCTGGACGGCACCAGACTGGGAAAACTAAGTGACCTGAGAAAACTGGGTATAACAAAAAAAAGACCAGATAAGAGGGGTAAGGGGGGTAAAAGAGCAAGAAGTAAAAGCAGCACAAGCAGTAAAAGCAGTACGAGTAGCACAAGCTGAACAAGTAGTACTAATCGTCACGGTAAGGAATCTCGATCTCCATGAACTCGGTGGCGATACTCACGTTCTCGAATTCTTTTTTTGCATCTTCCAGCAGCTGGGAGGTATCATCCGAATACCTTGAACTGATATGTGTCAACACAAGTTGATGCACATTTGCCAGGGATGCCATGGATGCAGCCTCGCCTGCTGTGGAGTGTTGGGTTTGATTAGCCCATTCCACCATATCATCGGCAAAGGTACCGTCGTGGATCAGCAGGTCCGCCTTATTACTTGCAACAAAAATTCCGCCGCAGGGTCTTGTATCACCTGAATATACGACCTTCCGTCCCGGCCGCGGCTGCCCCACAATATCACTACTTTTTATGATCCTGCCGTTTACCTCTACATCTTCCCCATTGTGCAGGCGCTTGAACAGGGGGCCTGGCGGTACACCAAGTTCATCGGCTTTCACACGATCGAACCGTCCGGGGCGCTCTTTTTCTACAAGTGCATAACCAATGGATGCCACACTATGTTCGGTCTTTAAGGCTTCGATATAATAGTCGCCCCTGTCCACCTTATCCCCTGGATATAATTCTATTGCCTTGATGTTATATTTCAATTTGTAGAACCCCATGGCCGTCATCATCCTGACAAATTCTTCGACCCAGTGGGGACCGTATATCTTCAGGGGTTCGGTGCGGCCGTTAAAGTTCATGGTCTGTATAAGGCCGGGTATGCCAAGGATATGGTCTGCATGGAAATGTGTGACAAAGATCGAGGTCAGGTTACCCATACCTGTTTTTGCACGCATCATCTGCTGCTGGGTACCTTCACCGCAATCGAACAGCATAAGCTCACCCTTCCTGTTCACAAGTACGGCCGGAGGATTGCGCTCAGGTGTGGGAATACTGCCTGCCGTGCCAAGGAATATCACTCGAAGCATCAGGTAGTTTTATGTTATCTTTGTTATTAAATAATATCTATAAATTTTTCAATTTTGATATGACAGATTCCACTTTTTCATCTAACCCTTTGTATCCCTTCAAGCGATGGTCTATGGTGATGTGTATCACTACCCGGTTTACTCCCATATCCATAACAGCATCATGGGCAGCTTTACATGCATTAAATACCTGGTCTATGTTCTTGGCCTGTATGGCCGTACCCATGGGTGTAACCTGGTACTGTACACCTTTATTATCAAGTGCCTTTACAGCAGATGAAATGTAGCTGCTCAGGGAATCATTACCTCCTCCTACCACTGCAATCTGGAGTTCTGCAGTTACAATACTCTCAGCCATTAAATTGCCCCC
>PYCK01000011.1:0-2972 GCA_009649835.1 Candidatus Methanocomedens sp.
GTTGAAAAACATATTGAATTATATACAGCAAGGAAATCATTGCTGCTGCAAGGATTTCCTAAATCATATAAAATTCTACTTCAAGTACAATAAAAAAAATATTGCACATATTATATGTGCAACCCATTGATGATTATTTTTGAACTGCTTTTTCAGAACGCTTGAACCGTCTGCGTTTTGTGCCTGCTGAATTGTACCGCTGTGCAGGACCCGGACGCTTATATTCCAGATTGCTTTTTTCAACCAGTCTGACTTTTCCCTTTCTGCCCTTAATTCTGCCCCATTCGATTGAACCGGTTTTACCCATTTTTTATCCTCCGATCTTCAATAGTATGATAAATTAATAATATTCATCTTGATTTGGTCGTCCAACATTGGACCGGATATGCTTATAATTATCGGTGGCTCATTATTTCATTTCCACTACCTTAAAGGACATATCCCTTATGCATTCACCATCCGGTTCGCCCGCAATTTTCAGGATCTTGTATTTTCGTCCGGGTACCGGACCGGGACGCTGGCATATTTCAAACATCTCGCAATCCTTCTCATTGCATTTAACAGGTTCATACGTGATAGTCGAACCTTCGTAAGCCTTACTGCTCTCGATAAATACCTTCCAGGGTACCTCAACCACATCCACAGCCTGCACACCACCATCATGTATTGAACAATCAAGGGGTGCTGCATTCCTGATACCAACTATCTTATAATGGCCTCCTTCATCCAGGTTCATACATGTGCTCTTGAGATTACATCCATTACAATCCCTGCTTTTACCTTTGAATATGAATTCTACATCTGGTTTTGCCATTCTTACGCCAATAAGTGTCACAATAGTATCTTCATTCATCCTTCATTCTCCTGTTTTGCTTTAATTGTCCTCACTAAGTAATAATGTATTAAAGTATTTCGTAAATAACCGGATATTATTCTACAACCCCTGTGATCTTTGCAAGCCTTCTTGCTGCCCCTTCTGTCAATCCCGTACTAAGTATGGTGTATCGTTCTGGCCTGATAGTATGGGCTTTCATTAAGGCTTCTATAATATGTTCGGGGTCGATACTAAGTTCTTCTGCATTGGTTGGTGCACCAATGGTCTTTAATGTACGACTGATCCCCTGCCAGTCGCCGCCGTGCAGGTACATCATCATTATACAACCCACGCCGCACTGTTCCCCGTGCAGTGCAGGCTTCAAAGCTACCTGGTTTAGTGCATGACTGAACTTATGCTCAGAACCGCTGGCCGGCCGGGACGATCCTGCAATACTCATAGCAACACCGCTTGCCACCAGAGCCTTGACTACAGTTCGTGCGGATTCAGGCAGGCCTGGCCTGATCGATTCGGCTGAGTCCATCATGATCTTTGCTGTCATCATGGACAGGTGTGAAGCATACTCACTGATCATTACATTCTTGAGACGGTGTGCCAGTTCCCAATCCCTGACCGCAGTGCATTTGGAAATAATGTCACCGCAGCCTGCAGCCAGGAGCCTGAAAGGTGCGTCTGCTATTATCTGTGTATCTGCCACCACTGCCACTGGAGGTTCTGCCTCCACCGATACTGTCTGCCCATTTTGGGTTATCGATGCTCTTGAGGATACGATACCATCATGTGAAGCCGCAGTAGGAACGCTGACAAATTGGTTAGATGTCTTTTCCGATGCCAGTTTGGCAATATCAATAGTCTTGCCACCGCCCACACCCAATAAAAAAACACCGGTATTGTCATCGATCTCAGATATGAGCTGCTCTACTTTTTCCACTTCATCCATCTCGGGTTTATCCACAATTACCGAATGGACATCACATCCGTTATCCTCCAGCACCTGAGCAACAGCACTGCCAGCTTTGTTGATCGTAGTAGGTCCGCTGACAATTAACGCATTCCCATTAAGCTTAAGAGCGTTGCAAACATTACCGATATCATTGATCACTCCGTTGCCTACAACCACATTTCTGGGTAGCAGCATCCATCTTGATTTAAAATTATCAGAATTTGATTCGTTCATATGATACATACCATATAATATCGTAAGAGGTTATAAAACATGGGGACTGCCGAGGGCATACAGGATTTTATCTACAAATATTATATCTATCCTATCATTTCTGATATAGGCTACAACCCTGTGAACACAATAACATGGGCGATATTACTGGGCTTGTGTTTATTCGGCGTGCTAAAACTACTTGAAAAAATGGATGTAAGAGCGGACTGGGAATTTACCAGGGTCATCATCCCGTACGTCATCGCCGGCTCAACCTTAAGGGTAATTGAGGATGCCGAACTGTTCGAGCCACCAATCAAATACCTGTTCATTACCCCGCCTATCTATTTACTAATGTTTGCGATAACTGTCCTGCTGCTGTTTTTCTCTATCAGGCTGCAAAGGTCAGGATATGTGAATGACTGGAAAAAAGCCTTTGCAGCCGCTGGCATATTGTGGTCACTGATCAACGTGGGAATACTGTTATCGGCAGAACGTATCGTAAATCCCGTACACTTCACTGCTATCGTCCTTCTTGGTGCCGGGCTGACGGCAGTAATATACCTTCTGGCCAGGAACAGAGGTTATTCTATGTTCACACAACGCATCAATATCAGCATCTTATGTGCACACCTGCTGGATGCATCATCCACTTTTGTTGGTGTGGATTATCTGGGATATTATGAAAAACACGTTGTACCCACCTTCATGATCGATCTGACAGGGACAGCCGCAATCATGATCCCGCTAAAGCTTATTATATTCATTCCGGTAATATTCATGCTTGATACCCAGTTCGATGAGGACGATGATTCCAGGCGGCTCAGGGACCTGATGAAACTGACCATCATTGTACTGGGCCTGGCACCTGCCACACGTAACTCTATTAGGATGGTACTCGGGATATGAACCAAAACGAACAGTACTATTATGTCGAAAGGAAAGGTTTTACCACTGAGGCAAAGGCATACCTGACACCAC
>PYCK01000011.1:3072-4787 GCA_009649835.1 Candidatus Methanocomedens sp.
TATGAACCAAAACGAACAGTACTATTATGTCGAAAGGAAAGGTTTTACCACTGAGGCAAAGGCATACCTGACACCACTGCGCCCCTACCTTCTTGTTATTATTACTTTGTTCCTGCTTGCAACGGCAGCGGGATATGTATCAGCGTACTTTAACCCTGATATCATTGACGAACTAATGGGACAATTCGAAGAAACATACGGCTGGATCGCAGAAGAATCACCCATAATGATCATGCTGTTCATTTTCGCAAACAATACAATAAACAGTTTTATTGCTATGCTGCTTGGTACATTTTTCGGCATCTGGCCCGTCATCTTCATTCTGGTCAATGGTTATTTCATTGGTGTGGTGGTCTTCAGTTCAGTACAGGAGTATGGCATACTTGTGGTACTGTTCGCCTTGTTGCCACACGGTATCATTGAACTGCCCATGATATTTATCAGTGCCAGTATGGGCCTGAGACTTGGGGTGCTTGCATTTCAGAAAATATTCAAGATAAAAGAAGAAGAGATCAGGTTTAAATATGAACTGTTCAGTGCCATCAGGTTCTTTGTCACGGTAATCGTCCCGTTATTGTTCATTGCAGCTATTATCGAGACCTTTATCACGTCAACCATACTTTATATATTGACTTCCTGAGGCTGTCCTTTATAGAAGGGTTCACGATTTTTCATTGCTTGATAGAACAAAGCTTCAAGCTCACTGTCACTGGCATGGCTTACATCCACAAGGTTGTCATTTCTAAGCAGGCAGGGTTTAAGTTTACCGTCGCATGTCACCCTTAGCCGGTTGCAGTTGGCACAGAACACTGAATTATCAATAGGCTTGACAAGTTCGATCTCTACTCCATCCACCATGTATTTCTTCCGGCGGTGCATCTTGCGCTCGATCACGGATGTTGCCCTGGATTCAAGTTCTTTTTTGATGATATCCATTTCCATAAGCAATCCGTCATTGCCAAAGTCCATGGGTTCTATTATCTGCAGGATCACGTTCCCGTCGAATTTTTTTATAAAAGATATCATGTCATTAAGTTCACCGGAATTGACACCTTCCAGCATCACCATATTTAGCTTGATCGGGGTCAACCCTGCATCCACTGCAGCATGTACCCCGTCCAGCACCTGCTGATGGATGTTACTGCTGCACCGGCATATTTTAGCATAGGTATCGGGGTTAAGTGTATCAAGGCTGATATTAACTCTGTCAAGTCCGGCTGCCTTTAGCCCTTCGGCTCTTTTGGATAACAGCACACCGTTTGTTGTGGCAGAAACATTTTTAAGTTTGGGAAGCCCTGCCAGCATTTCCTCGAAATCTGTCCTGACCAATGGCTCACCTCCTGAGAACTTCACTTTTCTTACACCCAGGCTGGCGGCCTTATTGATGATCCTGATAATAAGCTCCACACTCATGTCTGCCTCATGGCCGCTCTGCCCTTCGTTGTGGCAGTAGAAACAATTAAGATTGCATTTACTTGTTATTGATACGCGCAGGCTTGTTATTTTGCGGCCGTATGAGTCTATGAGTATATGGGATTCCATTTAATCTGGTTAATTGGAAATGAATATGTTAAATGTATTGATTTTATGGTCTGGATCTACTGTGGAAATTATGATAACAGGTGTCCGTGATAATTGGGAGTTATTAAATAATCGATATGATTAGAATCAATAGATTCAAAATATAACTTATTCGATATATTATAGGGCAACAT
>PYCK01000109.1 GCA_009649835.1 Candidatus Methanocomedens sp.
TACATGTGCAGATAATATATACATGTGCAGATAATATATACATGTGCAGATAATATATACATGTGCAGATAATATATGGTGTGAAAATATTTCGGTTAGATCAACTTAAGTATATAAAGTTAAAAGTTTCGGGACTATACACAACTGCATATACTGGAACAAAGCGAAATATTTAACACCTATATTGCTTACACGACAAGGACATGTGTATATGGTAGGTGACTATTACGTCTTCAAATATTCAACTTTGCTATCAATGCGGAAAATGTACTGCCATCTGTCCGGTCAGGAGGGTTGTTAAAACCTCACCGAGAAACACTATTTACATGAACAACGTATACAGGACGAGTTCAGATGATATCTGGAACTGCCTGACCTGCGGCCTCTGTTATGACGGCTGTCCGCAAGGCGTTGACTATCCTGAATTTATCAAAGAAGTAAGGGATAGTAATGAAAATGGTGATATAGCTCACAAGGGAGTTTTTAACCTCATAACCGACCTGATGGTAGACTTGGACGAGAGTAAGACCAGCCTCGAAGAGGTTGGAAACAATGATTCAAAAATTGGTTACTATCCCGGTTGTCTCGATTTTCATGATATGTTCTTCGAGCTGGACGTGGATTTCAAATCAATTGCAGATTCATCAATGAAATTACTAAAAAGTATAGATCAGGACCCCAAGCTTATACAGATGAAATGCTGTGGGCATGACCAGCTCTGGCAGGGGGACAAAGGAACATTCGAGAACCTAAAGGAACAGAATACCAAGATCATAAAAGAGAGTGGTATCGAAAAGCTGGTCACATCGTGTGCAGAATGTTACCGCACATTGAGTCAGGACTATGACCTGCCTATAGAGGTTGTTCATATCAGCCAGGTCTTGAAGGATGCCGATCTGGGAATCGATTCAGGAATTAAGGTGACATACCACGATGCGTGCAGGCTGGGCAGGCATATGGGTGAATACGATGCACCCAGGGACGCACTTGCCAATGCAGGCAGTGAAGTTGTGGAAATGAAACACAACAAGAACGATGCCTGGTGCTGCGGTGTAAGTTCATTAATGAATTGCGATGACAAGAGTAAAGCCTTGAGGAAGGCCCGGCTTGACGAGGCAAAGGACGTGGATGCAGAGGTACTTATTACTACCTGTCCCAAGTGCCTTGCCCACCTGAACTGCATGAAGGATGAACAGGAATCGGTCGAGAAGTACGATTACGACATTAAGGACCTTACAGTGTTCCTTGCCGAGCAGATGGGAGGTAAGTAATATGAATGATATTATTAAAACATCTGATTTTGATAAAGAGTTCAGGGATGAGGTGTTCAAGGAACCGGATGCCGATAAAATTACCCTGTGCTTTAACTGTACAGGATGTACTTCCGGATGTCCCATGGCCGAACAGGAACCCGAATACAATATCCGTAAGTTCCTGCGTATGGCAAACCTTGGCATGAAGGACGCCCTGTTGAACAGCCCATATCTCTGGTACTGCACTACATGTTACAAGTGCCAGGAAAGGTGTCCCCAGGGTGTGAAGAATGTGGATACCCTGCTAAAGATCAGGACCATTGCGATCGATAATGGTATCATGCTTGATAATCACAGGAAGGTAAGCCAGCTTGTGATCAAGTTAGGACATGCAGTTCCTATCAATGACGAAGCTAAAGAGAAGCGCAAGGATGTAGGGCTGGATGATACTCCGCCTACTGTGCATAAGTTCGAGAACGCACTGGGTGAGGTTCAGAAACTGCTAAAGATTACCGGTTTTGATGAACTTGTTGCTGATAAGGAGGAAACATCATGAATAAATTATCATTCTTCCTGGGTTGTATTGCACCCAATCGATATCCTGGCATAGAAGCTGCTACTATAAAGACACTTGAAAAACTGGGCACTGAACTGGTAGACCTTGAAGGTGCTTCCTGCTGTCCTGCTCCCGGTGTGTTTCGGTCATTTGACAAGATCACATGGCTGGCACTGGCATCCAGGAATGTAACGCTGTCAGAAGAGATGGGGCTGGATATCCTTACTGTCTGCAACGGGTGTTTCGGATCGCTTGTCGATGCCAATAATATCATGAAAGAAGACCCTGGACTTAAAGAAGAAGTAAATAAGATACTAAAGGAGATCGGACATGAATTCAAAGGTACAATCGAAGTGCGCCACATTATCGAGTACCTTTCCCAGGAAGTCGGAGCTGAAAAGATCAAAGCAGCAGTGAGCATCCCTATGGACCTCAACGTTGCCCTTCACTACGGATGCCATCTGGTCAAACCAAGTAAAGAGAGGCATCTTGGAAGCACAGAGAACCCCAGGTTCTTTGATGAACTTGTGGAAGCAACTGGCGCTACCAGCGTGGACTATGAGGATAAAATGGCATGCTGCGGAGCAGGCGGCGGTGCACGTACGGCAGTACTTGATACTTCGCTCCAGATGGTTGTGAATAAACTGGAGCACATGAAAGCAGCCGGTGTGGACTGCATAGTAGATGCATGTCCATTCTGTCACCTGCAATTTGATGTAGGCCAGACAGAGATCAAGAAGAAATTCGATAAGGTATATGATATACCTGTGCTCCACTATTCGCAGCTTCTGGGACTTGCTATGGGTCTTCCACTGAATGAACTGGGTATTAACCAGAACCTGATAATAAATGAAGAATTCAACAAAAAGATCGAGAGGATCAGAGGTGGTGCAAATGAGTAAATTAGTAGGTGCTGTGGCTATTGCCGGCGGAGGAATAGCTGGTATCCAGAGTGCCATTGATCTGGCAAGCAGCGGATTGAAGGTTTATTTGATCGAGAGCAGCACAACCATTGGAGGCAAGATGGCCCAGCTGGATAAGACATTCCCCACACTGGACTGTTCGATGTGTACGCTGTCTCCCAAACTTGCTGAAGTGGCCCGCCATCCTAATATTGAACTCTTGACCTACAGCGAGATCACAGGAATTACAGGTGAACCTGGGAATTTCACAGTAACTGTTAAGAAAAAGGCAACATACGTGGATCCGGACAAATGTACAGCCTGTGAGTTGTGCGTTTCCAAATGTCCTGTTAAAGTGCCTGATGAATATAATGAAGGCCAGAATAATAGAAAAGCCATCTACCTGGCATTCCCCCAGGCAGTACCGAGAGTATTTACCATTGATGCAGAACACTGTATATATCTGACCAAGGGTAAATGTGGCAACTGCCAGAAAGCATGCGAGAACGATGCTATTAACTATGAGGATACTGACAAAGAGATAGACATCAATGTGGGAAGTGTTATCCTGAATACAGGGTTTGAACCCTACGATGCTTCAAACCTGGAGCAGTACAGGATCGACCATCCCAATGTGGTCTCATCCCTGGAATTTGAGAGGCAACTGAGTTCATCAGGACCCTTTGAAGGTCATGTGACACTTGCTGACGGATCACATCCGAAGAGAATAGCCTGGATACAGTGTGTAGGTTCCAGAAGTCCTGAGATAGGACGCAATACATGCAGCAGTGTTTGCTGTATGTATGCCACCAAAGAAGCTATGGTGGCTATGGAACACGATCTTGATCTTGAGACTACTATTTTCAATATTGATATACGTGCTTTTGGTAAGGGATTCGAGGAATTCTACCAGAAGGCAAAGAATGAGAAGGGAATACGCTTTATCAACAGCCGGCCGTCTGGTGTGGAAGTTGACCCTGTGACAGATAATATCTCATTGAAGTATGAGGCAGAGGACGGCAGCGGGATCAAACGTGAAGAGTTTGATATGATCGTATTGTCTATCGGACTTACGCCCTCCAAGAGCAGCAAGAACCTGGCACAGATAGCAGGCGTGGAGATGGATGATAACGATTTTGTCAAAACAAAGATAGACAGTCCATTAGAGACGTCAAAACCAGGTATTTTCGTTTGCGGTGCCATGCAGGCTCCAAAGGACATCCCTGATACTGTGGCAGATGCCAGCGGCGCTGCAAGTAAAGCATTATCATTGTTATCCAGTGAAAGAGGAACTCTGGTAACTGAGAAAAAGTACCCGCCTGAGAAGGAAATGGGGGATGAGATCAGGACCGGTGTAGTAGTATGCCGCTGCGGGATAAACATTGGCAATATAGTGGACGTACCTGATGTAGTAGA